>JAOAPT010000930.1 GCA_025463045.1 Candidatus Solibacter sp. | reverse complement strand
GATGAAGGCGGCGATCCAGGCGGCGGTGGATCGCGGAGTGCCGATGGGTGGGACGATCGCGGGGCTGGCCGTAGTGGGGCAGTTCGTGTTCACTGCGGAACGCGACAGCGTGACGTCGGCGCAGGCGCTGGCGGATCCGTACGATGAGCGGGTGAAGATCGGCGAGGACTTCGTGAAGATCGCGGCGCTGCGCGGCGTAATCACGGACACGCACTTCGTGAAGCGCGATCGGCTCGGGCGACTGCTGACGTTCATGGCGCGGATTCTGGAGGACGGCAAGGCGAAGGAGGCGCGGGCGATCGCGGTGGACGAGCGGACGGCAGCTCTGGTGGAGACGGATGGGAAGACGGCAATTGCGGGGGACGGTCCGGTTTATTTCTTGCGCGCGGTGAGGAAGGCTGCGGTTTGCAAGGCGGGGCGCCGGCTGACGTTCGGGGCAATCGCGGTGTACCGGGTGACGAAGGGCGGGACGTTCGATTTGAAGGCGTGGAAAGGGAGCGGGGGCGTGGGCTACGAGTTGGCGGTGCGCGACGGTGTGGTGACGTCGACGCAGGGCGGGGGCGGGTTGTATTGAGCGGCGCTACTCGTAACGTAGCGCGATGATCGGGTCGATGCGCGTCGCGCGGCGGGCGGGGATGTAGATGGCGAGCGCGGCGGCGGCGAGCAGGGCGACCGTGATGGCGATGAAAGTCGCGGGATCGTTCGCCGTGACGCCGAAGATCAGCGACGACATGAGGCGCGCGAAGGCCCAGGCGACGGGGAGTCCGACGAGGAGTCCGACGGCGATGGTGGTCATGCCGCGGCGGAAGATCATGGCGAGGACGTTCTGGCGTTCGGCGCCGAGGGCCATGCGGATGCCGATGTCGTGGGTCTGTTCGGCGACCATATACGCCATGACGCCGTAGACGCCGATCGCCGACAGACAGAGCGCGAGCAGTCCGAAAATGCCCATGAGGACGGCCATGTAGTTCAGGCCGATGGCGCGGTTGAAGATCTGGCGCTCCATGGTGCGCATCTCGTCGACGGGGACTTCGCTATCGACGGCGCGGACGGCGGCGGTGACGGCTGGCGCGATGGGGAGCGGATCGCCGGCGGTGCGGACGCCGATATCCATGTATAGCTGGGGTGCCTGGGCCATCGGGACGTAGAGGGTACGGCGCGGTTCGCGGTCGTAGGGGTTGTGGACGATATCGCCGACGACGCCGACGATGGTGAGCCACGGCGATTTGGAATCGGCGGCGCCGAGGCGGATGTGCTTGCCGACGGGCGATTCGTTTTTCCACCAGCGCTGCGCCATGCGCTCGCTGACGAGGACGACTTTGGGGGCGTCGGCGCCATCGGAGTCGGTGAGGAAACGTCCCGCCCGGAGGGGGAGGCGCACGGTATCGAAGTACGCCGGCGTGGTCGCCTGATACATGCCGGTGGGAAGTTGGCCGGGATCGACGGGGCGGCCTTCGATGGTGAAGCCGCGCCCGCTGGAATGATCGCTGTAGGGCAGCGCGGAGACGGCGGTAACCGAGCGGACGCCGGGGATGGCGCGGATGCGGTCGAGCACGTCGCGGTAGAAGGCGGCGCGCTGGAAGGGCTCGTGATACTTGTTGTCGGTGAGGGCGAGGCGGAGGGTGAGGAGCGTGGACGGCTCGAGGCGCCGGCCGTAATCGACGAGGGTGCGGAAGCCGCGCACCATGAGTCCGGCGCCGACCAGGAGGACGACGGCGAGGGCGACTTCGGCGCCGACCAGGAAGTTGCGGAGGCGATGGTGCGAGCCGCCCGAGGAAGCTCCACGGCCGCCATCCTTGAGGGCGCTGGTGAGGTTGGGGCGGGAGCACTGCCAGGCGGGCGCGAGTCCGGCGAGAATGCCGCTGGCAACGGAGGCGGTGAGGGCGAAGAGGAGCGTGCGGGAATCGAGGCCGATGTCCTTCCAGCCGAGGATGAATCGCTGGATTTCGGGCGGCATGCCGCCTTTCATCAGACCGATGCCCCACCAGGCGACGAGCATGCCGAGAGCGGCGCCGGCGAGAGAGAGCAGCATGCTTTCGGTTACGAGTTGGCCGATCACGCGCCAGCGGGACGCGCCGAGGGCGGTGCGGAGGGCGACTTCGCGGAGGCGTCCGGTGGCGCGCGCAAATTGCAGGTTGGCGACATTGGCGCAGGCGATCAGGAGAACGAAGATGACGCTGCCGAGCAGCATCATGGAATACTGCTGCGTCTCGTAATCCACCATATAACGGTGGGCGGCCCAGACGACGAAGCGGCGACCCTTGTTGGTATCGGGGTAAGACTTTTCGAGCTGCGCGGCAATGCGATCGAGTTCGCCGGCAGCCTGCTCGATGGTGCGGCCGGGCCGGAGGCGGGCGATCGACTGGAGATCGGAATTGCGGCGGGAGGCGGCGCGCGCGGGAGCGAGCGCCATCGGTGTCCAGAGCTCGGTGGCCATGGGGAAATCGTAGGTGGCGGGCATGACGCCGGTGACGAGGAAGTTCTGGTCGTCGAGGCGGATGGTCTTGCCGACGATGGCGGGGTCGGCGGCGAAGCGGCGCTTCCACAGACGATCGCTGAGGATGACTTCACGCTCTCGGCCGGGCTGGTCTTCGCCGGGCTGGAAGGCGCGTCCGAGGGCGGGCTGCACGCCGATGGTGGTGAAGAAGTTGGCGCTGACAAGGATTTGCTGGACGCGCTCGGATTCGCCGGTGCTGCCAACGATGTTGGCGCGGCCCTGCTGCCAGGAGGCGAGGTTTTCGATCGCGGTGGCCTGACGACGAACGTCTTCGGTATCGGCGGGGCTGGTGGAGTCCCACTGGTTGGCGTCGGCGGGATCGCGCTGCAGGACTACGACGAGGCTCTCCATGTGGGGGAGCGCGATCGGCTTCCAGAGGAGGGAATCGCAGATGCTGAAGACGGCAGTGGTGACGCCGATCCCGAGAGCGAGGGTGAGGATCGCGGTGGCCGCGAAGCCGGGGGATTTGCGGAGCATGCGCTCGCCGTAACGGACATCCTGCCACAAACTCATGGGAGCACCTCGAACGGTAATACGCTCGGGGACCGGGGCGGGTTCGCATTATCTTGGCGCTTCCGAGGGCGGTTTCGAGGGACGGGGCGATGACCGGGCGATGTTACAATCGGTGATATTCAAAACATGCTGCAGAAACATCAGGCTTCGGGGAGCTGATGGCATCGAATAACAAGGCTTTCAAGAAGCGGAAGGCGGCCGTTCCAAAGGCGCCCGCGTTGGCGGCAGAGAACGCTAAGACAGGCGGCTGGACGATCCGATCGGCCTGGAAGAGAACGCGTGAAGAGATTTCGCGGCAACCTCCGACGGTCCTGATTGCCTATGCCTTCCTGACGTATTGGATATGTTATGCGTACGTATATCTGAGCGCCACCGTTCATCGCGCCTGGTTTTCCAGTTCGGACGAATATGTTCTGGCGGCAGAAGTGATTCGTTTTTCGAATCTCGATTTCCGGCAGCACTTTTTCGATAATCCGGGCTCCTCCTTCATCCTTCTGGACGCGTTCCTCTGGCGTGCGTTCTACGGACTGCAAACGATGCTGGGTCTTTCGAAGGACACCGGCATCGGGCCATTCACCTTTCAACACATCGTCACGTTGTTTGCGATGATGCGGACGACCACGATCGTTTTCCTGCTGCTTTCGGTGGTTCTCCTTTTCCTGTTGGCGAAGAAGCTGATGAACGCGAGTGCGGCGGCGGTGGCGGCGTTACTGCTAACCATGTCCCCACTGTACGCGGCAACCAGTTCGCTGGCGCGCACGGAATCGATGGCGATGGCTTGCATGCTGGGGGCGATGCTGTTGGTGATACGGGCCAACGAGAGGGTGCAAGACCGTGAGATGGCGGCGCCCCGGCCTCACGATTCCTGGATGATCGCGGGCATTCTCGTGGGTATTGCGGCGGCGGCGAGGCTGCATTCGCTATCCGCGGCGGCGCCGGTGCTGGTGATGATGATTTGGGCGGGAAGGCGTTTTACGGAAACTGCGTATCCGCGCTGGGTGAGGGCGAGTGCCTGGGTCATTCTGCCGGCGGGCTGGGCAGTTGCAGGAGTACTGATCGAGCGGGCGAGGACCGAGTTGGGCGCAATGCCGGGCGCCCGGGGGTTCGTGATATCCGGGGCCGTGGCGTGGCTGGCCGTATCCGGCGGCGCGGTGCTGCTGAACTGGTGGCCGCGCACGAGAACGCTAATTGTGCGGGCGATCAGCCCCGGGGTCATCAAGCTGATGGTGGGCATCGCGATCGGCGAGATGGCGGGCAATCCGATGCTGATCCGGCAGAGCCGCTATTTTCTCGACAGCGTACAGATGTATAGCCAGTACCGGGATCTGGACAGGGCGAAGTGGCCGTTCCTGGTCGACGTCAAGTGGTACTTTCTTCATTACATGGAGGTGGTGGCGAATGACAAACTCACACTGCTTCTGCTGATCGCGGGCACGCTCGCCATTTTGGCCTGGCGCGACCGCAAGATGATGCCTTTTCTTGCGGCGGCGTGGCTTTTCTTTGTTTCCAAACCGCTGACCCTGGTAGCGAGCGCACATCACATCATCCTGTGGCTGCCCTTCTTCTTCCTGGTGTGCGCATACCCGGTGGGGAAATTGCTGGACTGGGCGTCGGTCGGCGTGCGATACGGGAAGGTGCTCGCTCCCGCGCTGCTGGCAATCGTACTGTTTGGTAGTTTCCAGCTTTTATCGCCGGGGCCGAGAGTGGCCAAGGTGAATGTCGGCGGGGCTGAAGAGCGGATGCATAGCATCGAACTCGCGACGGCATGGATCAGGCAGAACGCCGAGCCGCGCGCGACCGTGGCAATCAGTTATTACTGTTTCAATCCAGACACGTTCTATGTGTGGCTGCGCTCCCTGGAGGTGCCGGTGCCGGATGAAGTCTTTGACGGGCGCGAGCACATCATCTGGTGGGGGAACCGTTCGGCTCTGCGGGGCAAAACAGGGTATGCCTGCGCAACCCGGGACGATGTCCCGAACATGAAGACCAGACTGGACCTTTCATCGCCCGGAGAGGGAACGGATCCCTATACGGCCCCAGGTTTCCAGATGGTCAAAGCCTTCAGGACCGGCCAGGCCGAGGTAGATGTGTTCCGCTTCGACAATCGCGAGCGATAAGCCAGGCGCGTCGCACTAGACGACGCGGGCGACGACGAGCGTCATGTCGTCGTGTTGGGGGGCGCCGTCGGCGAAGGTGTCGGCGGCCGAGATGATGCGGGTGATCATCTCGGCGGGGGGCCGGTCGTGGCAACTGCGGGCGGCAGCGATCAGGGCATCTTCGCCCCATTCGTCGGCGGCGGAGTTTTCGGCCTCGCTGATGCCGTCGGTGTAGAACAGGATAAGATCGGCGGGCTCGAGCTGCACTTCGGCCTGCTGGTAGTGGGCGGGGCGGAAGAGTCCGACAGGCGGGCCGCCGATTTCGAGGCGGATGACTTCGCTGCCGCGGAGGAGTATGGGCGGATTGTGGCCGCCGTTGGTGTAGACCAGCATGCGAGTCGCGGGGTCGAACTGGCAGTAGAAGAACGTCGCGTAGCGATTTTCGGGTGAGGCGTCGTAGACCAGGCGATTGACGTTGGTGCCTACAACGCCGAGCAGATCCTCAGTGAGCTGAGCCATGAAGAAGACGCCGACCGCGGTCATGGTGAGGACGGTGAGGAGGAGGTCGGGAAGGAGGGGCGGCCACTGGGCGGCGTTGTAATCGACGGAGGCGGCGACGTCGCGGACGGCATTGTAGATGC
>JAOAPT010000917.1 GCA_025463045.1 Candidatus Solibacter sp. | reverse complement strand
GCCCGCTTCCACAACATGCCGAGGATCACAGTGCCGAACAGCGGTGCGATAAAGAAGCTGAACAGCGCCTGTACGTAGTCCATGATGCTGGCGAAACTCATCACCATGTATGCGGTGCCGATGGATGCGAGAACGCCGAGAATCGTGCACCAGCGGCCGACGGTGACGTAGTGTGCGTCGGGGGCTTGCTTGCGGAACATGGCGCGGTAGATGTCGTAGGTCCACACGGTAGCGAAGGCGCTGACATTGCCCGCCATGCCGCTCATGAAACCGGCAATCAGGGCAGTGATCCCGAGGCCCAACAAGCCGGGACCGCAGTAGCGCGCCAACATGATCGGCAGCACCTCGTTGTAGCTGTGGCCGCCGGTGGCGAGCGCCTGGCTTTCCGGCATCAGGTGTTCGGGCAGGACGGCGAGCCCGAGGAGTCCGGGCAGAATCACGATGAACGGAACGCACATTTTGAAGGCGGCGCCGATGATGGGGGCGAGTTTCGCGGCGCGCAGATCCTTGGCCGAGATGACGCGCTGTACGACGAGGAAGTCGGTGGTCCAATAGCCCATCGAAATCACGGCGCCGAGCCCGAAGACGATGCCGACCCAGTTGATCCCCATCGGGTTGTCGTTGAAGGAGCCGAGAGTGCGCCACGCGTGCGTGTAGTCGCCCTGCGGGAAGTTGGCGTGGATCCTGGCGACCATGCCGTCCCAGCCGCCGGCTTCGATCAGGCCGATGATCGAAATCAACATCGCGCCGAGCCAGATAAGGACGAACTGTAATACCTCGTTGAAGATCGCCGAAAGCAGACCGCCCAAGCCGACGTACATCATTACGGTGATCGAGGAGATCCAGATGCTGACGTGAATGTCCCACCCAAGCACCACCTTCATCACCAGGGCCATCGAGTACATATTGATGCCGCTCATGAAGATGGTCATCAATCCGAAGCTGACGGCGGACAGCGCGCGCGCCGGTTCACCGAAGCGCAGCTTAAGGTACCCGGGAACGGAGTGCGTTTTCGAGATGTAGTAGAAGGGGATCATCACGATGCCGAGGAAGAGCATCGCGGGGATTGCGCCGATCCAATACCAGTGGACGGCCAGAATTCCGTACTGATAGGTTGCCGCCGCCCAGCCCATTAGTTCGAGCGAGCCGAGGTTGGCGGCGAGGAAGCTCAGGCCGGCGATCCAGGCGGTCATTTCACGGCCCGCGAGGAAGAAGTCCTCACCCGTTTTCGTGAAGCGCTTCAGGTAGAAGCCGATGCCGAGCACGGCGATGAAGTAGAGGACGATGATCGCGAGGTCTACCGTGGACAACGTCATCAACTGCGCTTGCAGCAGTAACGCCGGGGGTAATGCTGTAATCGCTTGCACCAGCATATAGTATGGGGCCTCAACTTTCGTGTCAAGGACGCTCAGGCGTCTTATCGAGCGGGCGCCGGGCCCGTGGAATCGCGCAAAACTAATTCGGGATCGATCACCATTTCGTGATCCGCCACCTCCGTATGTTCAGATTTCGCCAGCAGCGATTCGCAGATCAGATGACCGATGCGGTCGCGCGGAATGTGCACAGTGGTGAGAGCAGGGTAGCAGAATTCGGCGAGCTTCACGTTGTCGAAGCCGGTCACGGAAATGTCTTGAGGAACACGCAACCCGCGCTCGCGAAGTTCGCGGAGCGCGCCGACGGCCATGACGTCGTTCACGCACAGGATCGCGGTGGGATGGGTGCCGGAGAGTAGCGCGCGCGCCGCGAGACGGCCGCCATCGAGGGTATCGTCGTCGGCCGCCGTGCGGATGTCGAGGTCGGGGTAACGGGACGCGGCGTCGAGCACGGTTTTGACGCGCTCGTTGATCGGGCCGAGAGTCGCGTGATGCCCGATGAAGGCGAGGCGGCGGTGGCCCAGGCTGTAAAGGTAGTCGATGATCTTGTCGATACCGCGGCGGTAGTTGACGCGGATATTGGTGATGTTCCTCCGAGGCGCGCCGACGTCGTAGAAGACCACCGGGATCTTGCTGTCTGTGAGCTCGTCCATCAGCGCGGGATCCATCTCCGAGACGACGACGGCAAGTCCGGCGACGCGGCGGCCGATCATCAGGCGGATGCTGGCGACGAGCTGCTCGCTGCGATAGTTCGTGTTGGCGACGACGACCTCGAACCCCGCGGCATGCGCGTCCTTTTCGACGGTCTGATAGATATCGAAGAAGAACGGGTTCTCCATGTTGGAGAGAATCATGCCGATGGTGCGGCTCTTCCCTCCCGCCAGATTGCGCGCGTGAAGGTTGGGATGATACTTGAGCTCCTCAATGGCTTTGAGAACACGCGCGCGCGTCGAAGTCTTGACCACGCTGGCATTGTTGAGAACTCGCGAGACCGTCGCCGTGGAGACCTTCGCGCGGCGGGCCACCTGTTCGAGGTTCATGTCAGTAACATTGTATAGGCAAGCCTTGTGCGCTAGTTTGGGGCGTAAAGTCTAAGGCCGGGAACATCCTCAAAGTCCCCGGGGTTCAGCGTCCAGAGGTGTGCCTCGCGCACCAGCGCGCACGCAGCGATTGCGAGGTCTATCTCCCTGCTGCGCGGGCGCTTCACCGCGCGATACAGGCCGGCGCTCACCGTGGCCTCCTCAGCCCCGAAGCCGATCGCCGCACTCGCGGGGAACAGGGATTCCTGCGCGTCCAGTTCCTCAGGCAGGCGCGGTCCGCGCAGCCACTCGTACAGCACAAGGGTTGGCAGGACGATTCGTTCGCCATCCGCCAGTACGATTCGCATTGCGGATGCGGAACGTCTCCTC
>JAOAPT010000893.1 GCA_025463045.1 Candidatus Solibacter sp. | reverse complement strand
TCGCCGTGGACCAGGACAAACTCGGCAAACAGGGAGTGCGGGTCGTAAAGAATGGCGATCTGGAAGTCTGGTCGAAGCCGCTGGCCGATGGCGGCCTTGCGGTCGGCCTGTTCAATCGCGGCGCAGCTACGGCGAGCGTCACGGCGAAGTGGACCGATCTCGGCATTAACGGCTCGCGCACGGTCCGCGATCTGTGGAAGCATGCCGACCTCGGCAGGAAGACGGGCGAGTTCACGGCGACTGTCGCGACTCACGGCGTGGTCATGGTGAAGATCAGGTAGACGGCGACTGGCGCACCCTCATTTCTGATACCACTTCTCAGGCAGACCTTTGCCTGGCGCCGGTGGAGGCAGATCTGGATTCCAGCCGGGATCGGGGGCCGCCGGCGCCGCTTGATCCGGACCAAGGTTACCGGCGTCAATCGCTGCAAAAACGAAATTCTCAGGAGGTACCGGGTATCCTGCCAGACGGCGTAGCATCGCCAGTTGGCCTACGTGCGTCATCGCGTCGGCTAACGGCCCCTGCAGCAAATGCTCGAGGGAGATTCCGTTGCGCGGAGTTTCCCGCTCCAGTAGACCGCCGAGGTCTTCCAGCACCAGATGAAAGCGGCGAACCTCATCACCGAAATTGTTCAGGCGCTCGGGCTGCCAGACCCCAGGCTGAAAGAAAGTCCGGGCATAGCCGATTACGCCCGTCATGTGCCAGATTATTTCGTGCGGTGTGCGGAGATTGGCACCGGCGCGGAAGTCGGCGAACGAATCAGACGCTCCCCTGAGTGCCTTCTGAGCGCGATAAGCGAGCGCCGCAAGAAAATGTTTCAGCAAGGCTCGTTCGGCATCCACAGCGGCATGATACCACTGGCAACTTTCTACCCCAAATATCGCTGCAGATCGTCCGTGCGATAGCCGTGCGCGTAGGCCGTCTCGCGCGTGATCCGGCCGGCCTTCACCAGCTCGGTCAACGACTGCTCCATCGTCATCATCCCCTCCGCGCGCCCTACCGAAATCTGCGAGCGCAGTTGGTGATCGTCGCCTTTGCGAATCAGCGCGCGGACCGCGTCCGTCGCGATCATGATCTCGGTCGCCGGCCAGCGGCTCACGCCATCAACGCCGGGGACGAGTTGTTGCGCGATGATTGCCGCGAGCGCGAGCGACATCTGTTGCCGGATCTGCGGCTGATTGCCGCTCGGGAAGGAATCGAGCACGCGCGACGTGGCCTGAATCGCGTCGTTGGTGTGCAGCGTGGAGAACACAAGGTGGCCCGTCTCGGCCGCCGTCAGCGCGGTCGCGATCGTTTCCGCATCGCGCATCTCGCCGACCAGGATCACGTCTGGCGTCTGCCGCATGATACTGCGCAGCGTGACGGCGAAGTCCGGCGTGTCGCGGCCCACTTCGATCTGTTCGATGATCGCGCTCCGGTTGGCGTGCTGATATTCCACCGGATCTTCGATCGTCACCACGTGCGCGGCGCGCTTCGTATTGACGATGTCGATCAGCGCGGCGAGCGTGGAGCTCTTCCCGCAGCCCGTCGGACCGGTCACCAGCACAAGCCCCTGCCGGCGCTCCGCCAGCTTCGCGAGCGTCGGCGGCAGATGCAGCGATTCGATCGAGGGAATCCGCGAAGGCAGCAGGCGGATGCTCGCGGCGAGCGTGCCGCGCTGATGATGAATGTTCACGCGGAAGCGCCCGATGTTCTCGCGGACAAAGCTCAGGTCGACGGACTTGCGCTTCTGCAACTCGTCGGCCTGCGCGGGCTCGAGCAGCGGCAGCACGAGCCCGCGCACATCCTCGGCATCGAGCGCCGCGCCCGCGCCCGGCGTCAGATTGCCCGTAACGCGCAGCATCGGCGGCGCGCCCGCGATCAACAACACGTCGCTCGCGCCGCGTCCGGCCGCCGCATGAAGGAGTTGATCGAGCGATGCGGTCGATTGGCCCGGCCGGGCGGGCGTGTACTTCTGTTGGCTCGGCGCCGCGCGATTCAGCTCGGCGACAATCTTCGAAAGTTCGTTATCGTACTCGCCCATTTCGTACTCGCCTATGCGATACCATTTCTTCGTTGAAGCTACTTATATTCTCCGACATCCACAATAATTGGAAGACGCTCGAACAGATCCTCAGCGTGGAGGCGGATTACTATATTTCCGCCGGCGACCAGGTCACGTGGAGCAAGGGTCTCGATCGATGCGGCCAAATTCTGCAGACGCGCGGCGATAAAGTCTGGGTACTCCCCGGCAATCACGAATCGGCCGACCAAATTGCCGCCCTCTGCGAGCAATACGGCCTCCATAATTTCCACGAGCAGTCGTTCCAGGTCGGCCGGCACCACATCGCGGGACTCGGCTACTCCAGCCCGACTCCATTTGACACGCCCGGCGAGTACAGCGAGTCCGAGATCTCCCGCCGCCTTCAACCATTCGCCGCGCTGAACCCGCTCGTGCTCGTCTGTCACGCGCCGCCATACGGCACCGCGCTCGATCAGATCCGCCCGGGCCTGCACGCCGGATCGACGGCCGTCCGCGACTTCATCGACGCCCATCAGCCCGAGTATTTCTTCTGCGGCCACATCCACGAGGCGGAAGGCGTCGCCGTTGAACTCGGAAAGACCCGCGCGCGCAACGTCGGCAAAAAGGCCTATTTGTTAGAATTGGATTAACGTCCCATGACATTAGACGAACTCGAACGCCAATATCAGCCCCTCCGCGACCAGGCACTGGCCGTGCGGAGGTATCTTTGACGCTCCTGCACAGAAGCAGAAGTTAGCCAAAACCGAAGAACAGATCGCCGCGCCGGACTTCTGGAATCAACCCGAAAAAAGCCAAAAGGTGATGCAGGATCGCAAGCGTCTGGAAGAGGCAATCGGCAATGACGACCGCATCCGCAGCCTGACCGACGATCTCGACACCATGTTCGAACTCGCCCGCGAAGGGGAGCCCATTCAGCCGGATATCGAGCGCGAGCTCAAACCCTACAGCGAACTTCTCGAAGAGCTGGAAACCTCCATGCTCCTCAGCGGCGAGAACGACGCGCGCTCCGCCATCATGACCATCCACCCCGGCGCCGGCGGCACCGAGAGCCAGGATTGGGCGGAGATGTTGCTGCGCATGTACCTGCGCTGGGCAGAGCGGCACAAGTTCCCCACCGTGATCACTGACCGCCTCGAAGGCGAAGGCGCGGGCATCAAGAGCGTCACCTTCGAGGTCAACGGGGACAATGCCTACGGACTTCTGCAATCGGAGATTGGCGTCCACCGCCTCGTCCGCATCTCGCCGTTCGACGCCAACGCGCGCCGCCACACCAGCTTCGCCAGCGTCTTCGTCTTCCCGCAGGTGGACGACGAAATCAAGATCGATATCCAGGAGAAAGACCTGCGCATCGATACCTTCCGCGCATCGGGCGCCGGCGGCCAGCACGTCAACATGACGGACTCCGCCGTGCGGATCACGCACTTCCCGACGGGGATCGTCGTCCAGTGCCAGAACGAGCGCTCACAGCACAAGAATCGCGCCACCGCGATGAAGCAGCTGCGCGCCTGCATGTACGAGCACGAGCTCGAAAAGAAGCGCGCTGAAACGCGCGAGACGGAAGATTCCAAGCTCGAGATCAACTTCGGCAGCCAGATCCGCAACTACGTTCTCGCGCCCTACCGCCTCGTCAAGGATCTGCGCAGTAAGCTCTCGATGGGCGATGTCGACCGCGTGCTCGAAGGCGGACTAGATCCCTTGATTCACGCCTTCCTCGT
This sequence comes from Candidatus Solibacter sp., assembly GCA_025463045.1. Classification (GTDB taxonomy): domain Bacteria; phylum Acidobacteriota; class Terriglobia; order Bryobacterales; family Bryobacteraceae; genus Solibacter. The sequence continues at coordinate 2,679 of JAOAPT010000893.1, read as the reverse complement.
CTGGCGCAAAACCGGCAAGATCGCCGGCGACGACAAGGACGAGGCGCCAGAGTGATCCCCCCCGGGGTGATACGACCCAGAGTGATACGACCCAGAGTGATACGACCCAGAGTGATACGACCGTGACACCGGAAGCCAACCTCGCGTACGCCGCCGAACTCATCCGCAACGGCAAGCTGGTCGCCTTCCCCACCGAAACCGTGTACGGCCTTGGAGCCAACGCGCTCGACGCCGACGCCGTGGCGCGCATCTTCGACGTCAAGGGCCGCCCGCGCACCAGCCCGCTGATCGTTCACGTGGATTCCGTCGAGATGGCGCAGACGCTGGCCGACGAGTGGCCCGACACCGCCGAACTCCTGGCGCGCATCTACTGGCCCGGCCCGCTCACCCTCGTCGTCGCCAAGCATCCCGGCATTCCCGACATCGTCACCGCCGGCTTGCCGACCGTTGGACTACGCATGCCGGCGCACACCATGGCGCTCGAGCTGATCCGCGAGGCCGGCGTGCCCATCGCCGCGCCCAGCGCCAATCGCTTCACGGAGCTCTCGCCGACTTCGCCCGCGCACATCCCCGACTCGCTCGCCGACTTCACGCTGGATGGCGGACCGGCGACGGTCGGCATCGAATCGACCGTCCTCTCGCTGGTCGGCCAGCCGACCCTGCTGCGGCCCGGCGTGATTCCGGTCGACGAACTCGAATCGCTGATCGGCCCGATTCGTCAGTGCGTTGCCACTCCGGGCGAACCGCATCCGTCGCCCGGCATGGCCGAACGCCATTACCGCCCGCGCACTCCGCTCTACCTCGGCGAGTTCCCCGGTGAAGGCAAGGGCGTCTATCTCCGCATCGGGCACGAAATGCCCGAGGAGCCGCGTGCGTACGCCGCCGCGCTGTACGAGACGCTTCACCATCTCGACACGCAGGATCTGGATTGGATCGCGGTCGAAATCCCTCCCGACACGCCGGAGTGGGCCGGAGTTCTCGACCGCCTGCGCCGCGCGGCGGAATAGTAGAATCGAAGCCGTGAAGCTCGTATTCGTGCTCTGCCTGCTGGCGCTACCTGCCGCCGCGAAGAAGGATCTCGTCTGGACTCCCGCCATCATCGAATCCAGTTTCCGCGAGGCGTACAACGGACACACCTACGTCCCGTACACCTTCCAGCCATCGATCAGCAACGTCTCGGTTCGCGAGAGCATCTATATCGATGCAGGTGAATGGCTCTACCACGTGATCCAAATCGTCCATTCGAAGGGCCTTTTGAAATTGAGCGACGGCGCCCGCGTCGAAGTCGCCGTCGATGGCAAGCGCCTCTACCTGCGGTACGGCGGGAAAGAGCGCAAGCTCGAGATCGAGCAGAAATCGCACGGCAAGAAGGGGCGCGGTCATCCGCTAGCGGAGAAGGACGAATGGGCCAGTCGATACGATTTTTCGAACAGGCGCCTTGCCCGGCCCTTCGCCCATTCATCCGGCGCTTTCTGCTGATCGAATTCCCTCGCGAGCATCGTGATGCGCATCTGCCCGATATCTCTCCCGTCGCGGCATTCTCACTTCGTGGGAGTTGCCGCGTGGATGGCGACGGCCCGGTACCGCATGCCGCCTTCACTGGTGTCTACGAAAAGCTGCGCACCCACGAACATTGCGATGCCCACGGCGTGCTGTTGGCGGCCTTCCAGCCGGGTGGCGCCGCCGCGTTTGTGCGCGAACCGCTCGATCGATTCTCCGGTGCCACGAACCATCTCTCCGATGCTCTCAGAAGTCCCGCGGAGATCGACCGCCTTCACGATCGGATTGCCGGCGCAGAAAACCATGGCAGCCGCATCGCATTTCTGGAAGATTTTCTACTCATGCGGCTTGGCCACTCCGAGCCGGATCCCGCTCGTGGCGGCCGCCGTCCGCTGGATCGAGCAGGGCAACGGCGGCCGGCGGATCGAACAACTCTCGCGATATATCGGCCTCAGCCAGAGTGCCCTCGAACGCCGCTTCCGGCGGATCGTCGGCGTCACGCCGAAAAGGTTTGCGTCCGTCGTGAGGCTGCGACATGCGGCTGAACTGTGTCGCGCCAACGTCGATCTCACAACCGCCGCCCACGCCGCCGGCTACTTCGATCAGTCCCACTTCATCAATCATTTCCGGCGCGCAACGGGCCGCTCGCCGCAAGCCTTCTTCCGCCGGAACCAGAGCCCCGGCACCAGAGCTATTGACGCCGAATTCTTCCAATTCTCCGCGTTGGCTCCGAGGTTACCGTGAGGCATGAGCAATGAAGCAACCCAAACCTTTGTGATCATTTTTCGCCAGGGCCCTCCCGTTCCCGATGACGTCGAACGGCAGATCACTGCCGAGGAGACGAGGCCTTGGGCGCAGCAGCAGAACACAGCGGGTTACAAGCTGGATCCCTGCATTCTCGCGCCCGAAGCCCTGCACCGCGGGACGCAAGACTCTCCGTCCTGGCCCATCGGGGCCCTTCTATTCCTCGAGGCCCGCGATCTCGAGCAGGCCGCGCAAGTCGCCGCGTCCCATCCGGCGCTCCGCCACCGCGCCGCCGCCGTGATTCGCCCTTGGGCTCCGCCTCGCCCCCTAATCACGTGAGTAGAAAGCTCTAATCCGAGCCGCGACCGTCACTCGCGCTTTGGCGAGCGAGGGAGCGGTGGTCGCGTGACCACCGCTCAGTAACCGTCGCGGCTC
>JAOAPT010000878.1 GCA_025463045.1 Candidatus Solibacter sp. | reverse complement strand
CCTTCTGGCAGATCTCGATCAGCTTGCCGAGTTGGCCGATGGACACCCAGTAGCAGCGCGCGGCGAGCGCTTCGACTTCCTTGGACGCTTCTTCCTGGAGCGCGATGACGACGATTTCGTAGCCGAGCTGCCGCGCGCTTTCAAGCGCCAGCAGCGGAAAGCGGCCATTGCCGGCGATGAGTCCGTACCGCATTACTTTACGACGCCGCGATCGCTGGTGCGGATGAACTCGAGGAGTTCGTCCACTTCGGCGCACGGCGGCACCTCGGCGCGGATGCGCTCGATGGCCTGGCTGGTATTGAGTTTTGAACGTGTGAGCAGCCGGAAGGAGGTCTGCAGCGATTCGATTACCGGCGTCTCGACGCCGCGCCGCTCCAGGCCGATGCGATTGGCGCCATAGACGCCGATCTCGCGTTTTCCGACCGTGGTGGAGTACGGCAGCACGTCTTGCACGACGACGCTGTACGGCCCGACGAACGCGTGCCGTCCGATGCGGCAGAATTGGTGGACGCCGGCGAACGCGCTGATGTCGGCCCAATCGCCGATCTGGACGTGTCCGGCGAGCGTCACTCCGTTGGCCATGATGACGTGATCGCCGATGCGCACGTCGTGCGCGATGTGGGCGTACGCCATCAGCAGATTGTCGCTGCCGATCGAGGTGAGCAGTCCACCGCCTTGCGTGCCGCGGTGGATGGTGACGAACTCGCGAACGCGATTGCGGTCGCCGATGCGCGTCTCGGCGCGCTCGCCCTTGTATTTGAGATCCTGCGACGCCACGCCGACCGTGCTGTACGGGAAGAAGATGTTATCTTCGCCGATCCACGTGGGACCTTCGAGATAATTGTTGGCCATCAAGCGAGTGCGCGGACCGATCGAGACCTCGGCGGCGACCACGCAATACGGCCCGATTTCAGCGCTCCCGGCGATTTCCGCTTTCGCGTCGACGATGGCAGTCGGATGAATCGGCATCGGTCAGACGGTGACTTCGTCAGGCGCTTTCGCTTCGTCCGGCGCTTTCGCTTCGACTGGCGCCTTCGGCTCGGCGGCGGCGGGCGGTTTCTCATCTTTGTCGGCGAGCTTGCACATCACTTCGGCCTCGGCGACGATGACTCCGTCGACAGTAGCGACGCCGGCCATCTTAGCGACACTGGCCTTGCGTTTGATGATTTTCATCTCCATGCGGAGCGTGTCGCCTGGCACCACGGGGCGGCGGAAGCGCGCATTTTCGATGGCCACGAGCAGGACTAGTTTGTTCGCGCGGTCGGGCATGTTGTGCAATACGAGCACGCCCGCCGTCTGCGCCATGGCTTCCACAATCAGCACGCCTGGCATCACGGGGAAGTCCGGGAAATGGCCTGTGAATTGAGGTTCGTTGAAGGTGATGTTCTTGATGCCGACAATGCGATCGGCCTCCATCTCCACAATGCGATCGACCAGGAGAAAAGGGTAACGATGGGGCAGAATAGCCCGGATCTCGTTGATGTCCAGAATTGCCATGGAAGCCTGTATTGTATCTCGAAAACGCACGCTTCCATGGTAGCGGGAACGACTTACGGAATGTCGATCATGTAGCCGGAGATGGTGGTTACGGTAGTGAAGTTGGCGCTGCTGTTTGTGAATACGATGAACTCGGGTTGCTGGCCGGCGTCAAAGCTCACCAGGATGTTTTCGTTCGATGCGTAATACACGGCATTGGCATAGGCGCCGGGCATCTGCGTCGGAGACAGGAAGGCGCCGATTGCGCCGGTGGTTTTGTTTCGCAGATCCAGACTCGTAATCGTGCCCGCTGTCGGCATCGACATAAGGGCGCTTTCGTGTTGGATGATGAGCCGTTTGCCGGACGGCACCACGGGGAAATCCGTGACGCAATATCCAAAGGTTGGTGTCTGGCAACTCAGACTTACGGAATAGAAGTTGCGCGCCGGTTCATCGCGGCTTTGAACGATAGCGGCCTTGACCTGTGCGTAAGCGGGCACCGCATAATATTTTCCGCCGACGGCGAGCAGCGCAAGCATGCCGGCGAATTGAAACGTTTTGTTCTTCATCAGATTCCCTCCGTCTTTTTTCGTACTGGAGAGGAAGTCGCTGAAAACCTCCGCGTATTAGCGGGAGATGCGGAATGGCAGCAAATATGGTACTGGGTCGCGAGTCCGGTTATCATACAGCCGTGGACCCTATACTTTCTTTTGCGCAGGCGCACGAGGCGGAAATGGTGGCGATGCTCCGCCGCTTTGTGGAATGCGAATCGCCGAGCGACGATGCGGCGGCTGTCGATCGCTTTGTCGACTTGGTGGCCGACACGGTCGTCAACGATGCGAAGGTGAAGACGATCCGTGGAGGCAAGTTCGGCCGCCTGATGGTGGCGGAGATGCAGCTTCCCGGACGGCGGAAGAGCGGTCAGGTGCTGGCGCTCGGACACTCCGACACGGTATGGCCGATGGGCACGCTGCGCACCATGCCGTTCCGTCAGGCGGATGGCCGGCTCTGGGGCCCGGGCGCGCTGGATATGAAGGCCGGGATCGTGTTCTTCCTGTTCGCCGCCCGCGCGCTGCGGGAACTCGATATCGCGGCGCCTTCGAAGGTGCTGCTGCAACTCAATCCCGATGAAGAGGTGGGCAGCGAGAGTTCGCGCGCGCTCACCGAAAAGAATGCGGCGCGCAGCAAGGCCGTCCTGGTGCTCGAGCCGGGAACGGGACTTACGGGAAAACTGAAAACGGCGCGCAAGGGCGTGGGCGATTTCACGGTGACGGTGAAGGGGCGCGCATCGCATTCCGGCGTCGATTTTCAGGCGGGCGCGAGCGCGGTGCTCGAACTGGCGCGGCAGGTCGAGCGGATCGCCGGGTTCACGCAGCTCGAGCGGGGGATCACGGTCAATCCCGGCGTGATCGCGGGCGGCACCCGCTCCAACGTGGTGGCGGCTGAGGCGCACGCGGAGGTCGATATTCGCGTGCTGCGCTTGCGCGACGCGCCGGCGCTGGAGAAGAAGTTCCGCACGTTGAAGCCTTACGACAAGCGCTGCACGATCGAGATTTCGGGCGGGCTGAATCGTCCGCCGATGGAGCGTTCGGCGGGAATTGTGAAACTCTTCCGGCTGGCGCAGGTGCTGGGTCGGGAAATCGGAGTGGCACTCGAGGAATCGCTGACCGGCGGCGGGTCGGACGGCAACTTCACGGCGGCGCTCGGCATTCCGACACTCGATGGGTTGGGCGCGGTCGGCGAGGGCGCGCACGCGGTCAACGAAAGCCTGCTGGTGAATCGCATGGCGGATCGTACGGCGCTGATCGGAAAACTGCTCGCGGGGTTGTAACTCGCCGCCAGCGTCCGTTAGTTCGGCGTTTTCATTGCAAGTTGTAGAGTAACTCCGGGCGAAGTACGGCCAGTGATCCGATTGTGCTGAATCCGCGCACTTAGCTGGAAGGTGAACTGCGGAGTAAGTCGCGCGCTGAGTTGCAGGCCGCCTCCTTGCCGGTGAATTCGACGCGCAACTCGATCTCATTAGAGGTCTTCACGCCGAACTGCGACGGCTGCTGAATCCCGTAGTCGCTGAGTTTGACCGTCGAAGCTCCGGCCGCGCGGAATGACGAATTCTCTACGTGGATCTTCAGTGGAATCGAGAACGGCCGTAACCACGCCGCGGAGGGCTAGCGAGCCGGAGAGCTGGCAGGAAAACTCGCTGCTTCGTCCGGATTTGCGCAACGCATTCAGTGCCGGAGGCTTCGAAACGCAGGTCGGGCGTCTTGCCATCTGCCGTGGTGAAAATGTAATTCCTCATGTGCTCGTCGCGCACGGACATCCCGGTTTGAATGGATTTGACAGGCACGGTAGCTTCGACGTTGACCAGGCGCAGTCCTTCTGGGCCGCGCTGAACAATCGCGTGTGCTTGCAGTGCGGCCGACTTCCCTTTCACGCTGATACCAGGCACCGTCGTGTTCACGACGAATGATGCGGTGCCGCCTGCCGCTGTCACCTCTTGGCCAAACACCGAAACGGGCAAGGTGGTCAAATATACCAAGATTGCAAAGGTCGTCATAAGATCCTCATTTCCTTTTTCGTTTGTGTTGATGAACCGATTCGGTACCGGTAGTCAGTCGATTGCACCGCTGGGGCCAAGAACAGTGAGTAGTCCCGGGTGGATGCGCGTTCGCCAAGATCTAGAAAACACACGTAGACGCTGCGGTGAATCGCACGTGCGGCCCCATGCCGCCGGGGCGTCATGCCGCAATATGACGCGCGAATGTCAAGTTATGTTAAGACCGGCGTGCACGGGTAACAATGGCTCTCCGCGCGTCGTATCTCCTT
>JAOAPT010000866.1 GCA_025463045.1 Candidatus Solibacter sp. | reverse complement strand
CGGGCTTCCCCGCCCCGGCCAAAAGAACGCGAGTCGCACGGACTCCGGGTGCGTGGTGCACGAGGGTCAGTTCCAGGGCTTTGCCTAAGACCTCTCCGGAGGTGAAGAGATCCTCTGCGCCGAAGCGGGCGTCTTTCCTTCCCTCGAACACGGGAACGATGAGGGCATCCGCCTCGACCTGGTCCAATGGCTTGCGTTCAGTCGTAATCTGCATCACTTCGATTTTGGCACGACCCGGGGGTTGGAAGACATCCGTCGAAAATATTCCAAATAATGGAACTTTGAGAATCCATGCAACAACCCGGGCGTCTGTGACGTATGTAGTTGTGTTTACAAGCCGCTTCCAGTTTGGATGTGGTAAACTCATCGTGAGAAAACTGGGCGTAGATTTTCCAAAAGCTGTAACGACATGACCGCGGCTATCGTCCAATAAGCGTAGACAGCGGTTCTCCACAGGGAGGGCTGGTGGATAAAAATGGCTGACCTGTCGCAACCGAACAATCACTTTTACACGACCCCTGACGACCATCTGAACCGCCTGACACTCGAATCAGGCGCGCCATGGTACTTGTCTTTTATCCAGAACGTTAAAGATCTCATCAACCCACCCAAGCTTCCGCCCTTGGAGTTAACCTCTAAGCCGGTTGCTGTCAAGGACATCTGGGGCTTGTATGGGCGTCAAAAGAAGTCGTTTATGGCTTCTTTGGGCTTCCAGGTCGGCCTGGTCGGGGTGGTGCTGGCGCTTTCGCAGACCAAGGTCGTCCAGGATAAGGTCAAGGAATACGTTCCGTTGATCGCTCCTATCGACTTAGCCCCTCCCCCCATGGCTGCTCCGAAGAAGCAGGTAATGGGCGGCGGCGGCGGTGGCGGAGACCGTTCCCCGCTTCCGGCTGCCCGTGGAAAGCTGCCAAAGTTCGCTCTCAGACAGTTCACCCCACCGCAACAGGTGGTCAACAACCTGAATCCCAAGTTGAGCATGGATCCGACCCTGATCGGACCTCCGGACTTGAAGCTGCCCAACGTGAATATGGATCAATACGGTGATCCGCTGGCCAAGATCGGACCTCCGTCGAACGGTCCGGGATCGGGCGGCGGGATCGGCAGCGGTTCGGGCGGCGGTATCGGATCGGGTAAAGGCGGCGGTTTGGGACCTGGTGAAGGCGGCGGCGTCGGCGGCGGTGTATTCCGCGTCGGCGGCGGCGTGACGGCTCCGTCCCTGCTGGCCAAGGTCGAACCCGAATATTCGGAAGAGGCTCGGAAGGCGAAGTACCAAGGTACGGTGTTGCTTTACGTTCAGGTCAGCCCCGAAGGTAAGGCTGTCAATATGCGCGTGCTGCACAGCTTAGGACTTGGGCTCGACGAGAAGGCGATGGAAGCGGTGAAGAAGTGGCGCTTCAAGCCGGGCACGAAGGATGGCAAGCCGGTGACCGTGGAAGCGCAGATCGAAGTCAATTTCCGCTTACTGTAAGCACTGAAAGCAGATTAGACGAAAGGCGGTCCGGAAACGGGCCGCCTTTTTTGTTGCGCTGACTTCCCGGAAAGAGCTCCGAAACGAGCCGGGGCGGCGGCCATTGGGGTGGGGCGCACCCCTCCGAGGTGGGCCACCGCTCCGTAACCGTCGCGGCTCTGATTGGGGACTCGTCGATGATGGGACTCGGCGTTGATAGGGACGAGCGCTGATGGGGGCTGGTGCGGAACGAAGCGCGGACCGCGAGTCAAGCGCCGCTATTGGTTTGCGATTGCCGCCTTGCATTCCGCGCAGGGGCAGATGCGGCGGAAGTGATCGTAGGAATAGATCCCGGAGTTGTGGCCGTCGCTCCAGTTGATGCGGATCGCGTAGTTGCCGACGGGTTCGACGCCGAGCATCTTCAGGGCCGGCTTGAACATCTGAAACGGATTGGCGGTTTGGGGCGCCTCCGGCTCACGCGGAGGCGTGCCGTGGGCTCCCGTGCAAGTCGCGCACGGACATTTATCGCGGAGGTAAGTCAGGCCGTAGTCGCTGTGATGGCCGTCCTTCCAGTCGATTTTGATTCCCTTGGATTTGGAAATGGCGATGTGTTCGGGATCGGTGGAAACAGACATTTTCAAGTAAACAATCTCTCTACGTCGCGCACGCCGGAGATGCGGCGCATGGCGGCCACCAGCTTCTCGAGCTGCTTTTTGTCGCGCACGTCGACGGTCATTTCGACGACGCCTCCATCATGGTCAGTTTCGGTCTTGGCTTCCAGGCTGCGGATGTTCGTGTTCTCATCGGAGAGCACGCCGGTGAGTTGATTGAGCATGCCCGGCCGGTCGTCGGTATGGATCACGATGCGCACCGGGAAGGAATCTTCCGCGGAGCGCGCCCACTCGACTTCGATCTTGCGCTCCACGTCATACATCAGGCTCTGCACGTTCGGGCAGGCGCGGGAATGGACCGCGACGCCCTTGCCGCGCGTGACGTAGCCGACGATCGCCTCGCCACGGATCGGGTTGCAGCATTTGGCGCGGTAGACCATCAGGTCGTCGATGCCGCGCACCTTGATGACGCCTTCCTCGCCTTTACGCGCTCCGGGAACGGCGTGGGGGGCGGACTCTGGAGTTGCCGCGGGCTTCGGCTCGGGGATCTCTTCCTTGACGATTCCGGGAGCGATCTTGACCAGCACCTGGCGCGCCGAGAACTTGCCGTAGCCGAGCGCCGCGTACAGGTCCTCCATCTTGCTGTGCCCGTACTCGGACGCCACCTTCTCCATCTCGGACTTGGAGACCTTGCCGAGCGAGACGCCGAGGCGGCGCGCCTCCTTCTCCAAATATTTCTGCCCGATTTCGATGGCTTTGACGCGCTCGCTGGCGTTGATGACGTGCTTGATTTTGTTGCGCGCGCGCGAGGTCTTGACGAAGGCCAGCCAGTCCTTGCTCGGCTCGTGGCCGGGCTGCGTCATGATCTCGACGATGTCGCCGTTGCGCAGGGTGGAGCGCAGCGGCACGATGCGGCCGTTCACCTTGGCGCCGACGCAGGTGCTGCCGACGTCGGAGTGAATCGCGTAGGCGAAATCGATCGGGGTGGCGTCGCGCGGGAGGACGATCACCTTGCCGCGCGGCGTGAACGTATACGCCTCTTCCGGGTAGAGATCCACCTTGAGGGTGGACATGAATTCGCCCGGATCCTGCACGTCGCGCTGCCACTCGACGAGGTGGCGCAGCCAGGCGATGCGCTGATCGTCGACCGCGGGGCCCTTGCGGCCTTCCTTGTATTTCCAGTGCGCGGCAATGCCTTCTTCGGCAATGCGGTGCATCTCCTCGGTCCGGATCTGCACTTCGAAAGTCTGGCCATGGGGGCCGACCACGCTGGTGTGGAGCGACTGGTAGAGATTCGGCCGCGGAATCGCGATGAAATCCTTGATGCGTCCGGGGATGGGGCGCCACTTATTGTGGATGACGCCGAGGGCGGCGTAGCAGTTCTTGACCGAGTCGGTGAGGATGCGGAGGGCCATCAGGTCATAGACCTGATCGAGCGAAATCTTCTGCCGGCGCATCTTCTGGAAGACGGAGTAGGGGCGCTTCACGCGTCCGTCGATGCGTGCGGGAATGCCTTCCCGGCGGAGCTCGCTCTCGACGGTGTGGCGGATCTCGTTGAGGAACTCTTCGTTGGAGTGGCGCTTGGATTCGATGGCGCCGAGGATCTCTGCGTAGGCGTCGGGTTCGAGGTGTTGGAACGCGAGGTCTTCGAGTTCGCCGCGAACCTTACCCATGCCGAGGCGGTGCGCGATCGGGGCGTAGATTTCGATGGTTTCGCGCGCGATGCGTTCGCGCCGCTCGGGGTTGAGGTAGCCCAGCGTGCGCATGTTGTGTATACGGTCGGCGAGTTTGACGAGGATCACGCGAATGTCCTCGACCATCGCCAGCAGCATTTTGCGGACGCTCTCGGCCTGCCGGTCCTCGGCGGAGAAGACGTCGAGTTTGGTCAGCTTGGTGAC
>JAOAPT010000819.1 GCA_025463045.1 Candidatus Solibacter sp. | reverse complement strand
GCACGGCGATTGCTGCCTCGGACTGCAACTCGTTCACGTTCCACGCGGATGTCCTCCGTTTGATATGGGGACTAAGGTAGCATGCCGGAACCTTCGGAACTGTCTATTTCAGTCCGATGGCGATCAGCTCGACGGTGGAATTCGCACGCGGGGCGAGATCGAGCGCGACGCCGCTGGAGTCGACTGCGAAAATCACGTCCGGATCGGCGAAGCGGAAGTCGCTGTTTTGTAGTCCGTCCCACGCGAAGGCGCGATAGCGGCCCGGAGCGACACCGGGGATCGTGAACTTGCCAGCATCGTCGGTGGTGGCCGTTGTGTAACTGGGTAGGTCGCTTCGCAACGTGGGATCCTCGGGAACCAGGACAACGGTAGCTTCGGCGGCAGGCGCGCGGTCGGCGCCCAGGAACACCGTCCCGGATACGCCGGCGAGCGCGCGGCTCGGCACGATTTCAAGCTCGGAGGATGCGTCGAGATCGAGGATTCTGCCGGGCAACTCTTGCGTGCCGGCGCGCGCCGCATTCACGTAGTAGAGTCCTATGCCGCCGACGATCGGGCGATAACGATCCGAAGTGGTGCGCCGCTCACGGCGTCGACAATCTTACCTTCGACGGTGCACAGCGTATCGGCGGCCGTCGCCCGGGTGAATGCGACGACGGCCAGGACGACTACGAGCCGTGGCACTTCTTATATTTCTTGCCGCTGCCGCAAGGGCAGGGATCGTTGCGGCCGACCTTGGCGCCGGCGACCGCCTGTTGCTGGCCGCTCGATCCGTCACCGCCGACGAACTGCAGTTGCTCCATCTCGCGCTCTTTCTTGCGTTGGACGTTGCGCGTGAAATCCTCCATCGTGGATTTCGCGGCGAGCCGCTGCTGTTCGGTGGGGTCGGGGCGCGGCGCTTCTTCTTCCACGCCGTCCTCTTCCTCCTCGTCCTCATCCGGGTACGGCCCGACGGGGCCCGGGCCGGTGTTTACCTGGAGAAAAAACAGGTAGCGGATCGTCTCGTCTTCGATCCGGTCCATCATCGCGGTGAACAGCTCGTAGGACTCCTTCTTGTATTCGACAAGCGGGTCCTTCTGGGCGTACGCGCGATTGCCGATGCCCTGCTTGAGCTCGTCCATCGACAACAGGTGGTCTTTCCACTGGTTGTCGATCACCTGCAGCATGACGATACGCTCGGTCTGGCGAATCACGTCGGCGCCGACCAGGTCTTCCTTCTCCTGGTACTTCGCCTGGAGCTGCTCGAAGATCTTGTTGATCATCTCATCGCGGCTGAGGCTGGCCATTTCCGCGAGATCGATCTTGTAGCCGAACTGCGTGAGGACGTCGTTGCGCAGGTCGCCCATATCCCAATTGTCGGGATGCTTGGCATCGGGGCAGCGCATATCGACGTACTGCTCGACAATGCCCTCCACCATCTCCATCACGCGCTGTTTCTGGTCGGCACCTTCGAGCAACTGGCGGCGCAGGCCGTACACGGTCTGGCGCTGCTTATTGTTGACGTCGTCGTATTCCAGCAGGTGTTTGCGGGCTTCGAAGTTTTGCGCTTCCACCGCTTCCTGCGCCTTCTGAATCCGCTTGCTGATCATGCGCGATTCGATCGGCACATCCTCTTCCATGCCGAGCTTGAGCATGAGATTCTGCATCCGCTCGCCGCCGAAAATGCGCAGCAGGTCGTCTTGCAGGGAGAGGTAGAAACGCGAGCTGCCGGGATCGCCCTGGCGGCCGGCGCGTCCGCGAAGCTGGTTGTCGATGCGGCGAGATTCGTGGCGTTCGGTAGCTACGATGTGCAGGCCGCCGAGCGCGACTACTTCGTCGTGCTCCTTGTCCGTGAAGATCTTGTTCTCTTTGAAGATTTCGTCCCACAGATCGCGGCGCACGCGATAGAACTGCTCGTTGTGCGTGAAGTAGTAGAAGTGCTCGTCGGCGACGTATTGGACCTGTTCCTCGGTGAGCTTCTCGGCGATTTTGCGCTTGAGACACTCGTCCTTGGTCATGAATTCGGCGTTGCCGCCGAGCAGAATATCGGTACCGCGGCCGGCCATGTTGGTGGACACGGTGACGGCGTTCTTGCGCCCCGCCTGCGACACGATGCCGGCTTCGCGCTCGTGATTCTTGGCGTTCAGGACCTCGTGCTTCACCCCCATCTTCTTGAGAATGCCGGAGAGGTGCTCGCTCTTCTCGACGGAGATCGTGCCCACCAGCACGGGCTGGCCCTTGGCGTTGTACTCCTTGATTTCATTGGCCGCGTTCCGGAATTTTTCGATCTCCGTGCGGTAGACCATGTCCGTGTTTTCCTTGCGGATCATGGAGCGGTTGGTCGGGATGACCACGACTTCGAGCTTATAAATCTTGTAGAATTCCGCCGCTTCCGTTTCGGCCGTACCGGTCATGCCGGCCAGTTTCTTGTACATGCGGAAGTAGTTCTGGAAGGTGATGGTGGCGAGCGTCTGATTCTCGCGCTGGATCTTCACGCCTTCCTTGGCTTCGACGGCCTGGTGCAGCCCGTCGCTCCAGCGGCGCCCCGGCATGAGGCGGCCGGTGAACTCGTCGACGATCACGACCTCGGGCCCTTCGTCGCCATCGCGGATCACATATTCGCGATCGCGCTGATAGAGTACGTGCGCGCGCAGTGCCTGCTGCACGTGGTGGTTCCACTCGATATTCTGCGGGTCATACAGATTGCCGATGTTGAGCAGCTTTTCGAGTTTGAGCACGCCCTCCTCGGTGAGCGCCGAGCTCTTGTGCTTTTCATCGATGGTGTAGTCGCCGGTGGTGTACTTTTCGCCCGGTTCCTTGCCATCGATGACTTCGCCGCGCACCAGTTTGGGGATGATGCGGTTGATTTTGTAATACTTGTCGGTCGATTCCTCGCTCGGTCCGGAAATGATCAGCGGGGTGCGCGCTTCGTCGATCAGGATCGAGTCGACTTCGTCGACGATGGCGAAGTTGTGGACGCGCTGCACGCAGTCCTCGATCCGGAACTTCATGTTGTCGCGCAGGTAGTCGAACCCGAACTCGTTGTTGGTGCCGTACGTGATATCGGCGTTGTAGGCGTCCTTGCGCTCCTGGTCGTCGAGATCGTGAACGATCACGCCGACGCGCAATCCGAGGAACTTGTACAGGCGCCCCATCCACTCCGAGTCGCGGCGGGCCAGGTAGTCGTTGACGGTGACGACATGCACGCCGTTGCCGGCAAGCGCGTTCAGGTAGCTGGGGAGGGTGGCGACCAGCGTCTTACCTTCACCGGTCTTCATTTCGGCGATCTTGCCTTTGTGAAGCACCATGCCGCCGATCAACTGGACGTCGAAATGGCGCATGTTGAGGACGCGGCGGCCGGCCTCGCGGACCACCGCGAAGGCCTCGACCAGCAGGTCGTCGAGCGTCTCACCCTTGGCGATTCTCTCTTTAAATTCAATAGTTTTAGCGGCCAGGTCGATGTCGGATAGTTCCTTGAGCGCGGGCTCCAGGGCGTTGATCGCCGCCACCGTGGGCAGCATCGCTTTGACTTCGCGCTCGTTTTTAGTTCCGAAGACTTTGGCCAGAACGGCATCAATCATGAATAGGTCTCGATACGGCTAAACTTCCGCAAATTCCATTTTACTCTGTAATGATAGACGGGCGCAGGAGAGGCAGGTTAACAGCGGGGTGGGTCAGGCGGCTTCCCAGGGATTGAATACCGCAACGCCAAGGCCCGTAAAGTCTCTTACGTTCCGGGTTACCACGGTGAGATCGTGTTCCAGCGCAGTCGCGGCGATCAGGCCGTCCGCGGTGTTCAATGGCCGGCCGGCAAGTTGGCGCCCGGCACCAAGCACGCCCCATTGCTCCGCGATCGACCTGGTGACGGGCAGAATACGATCTTGGAACCACGACGGGACCTTATGGACGATGATTCGCTCAAGCTCTTCCCGCCGCGCACTGCGCTCCGTGAGGAGTGCGATTCCGCGGCGCAATTCGCCCAGAGTTACCACGCTGACGAATAGGGCCTCGCTCGCCTGTGCCTTGAGCCACACCGAGACATTTGAATCTGGACGCGGACGCAACAACTCGGAAGGAATGTTGGTGTCGAGCAGGAATCCGTTCATGAAAGGTCGATCGGACGCCCTGTATCAGGATCTCGGCTGAAATCTAGCTCACCATCGGCAAACAGTCCGCGAATAGGGGCAAACAATTCAACAAAACTGCCCTTCTTTTCCGGCACATCGGATTTTGCGGGAGTATCAGTAAGATGCGCCGCCTCCTCGAGCAAACTGGCAGCATGATCTTCGAGCGCGCGGCCGCGAGCAGCGGCCTGACGGGAGAGTTCCGCCTCAACTTCCGGCCGTACGTTGATTGTCATCGCACCCTCCTTATTCAACGGTACCGCCCCCTTCCGTTCGAGTCAACGCACTGGGCACT
>JAOAPT010000792.1 GCA_025463045.1 Candidatus Solibacter sp. | reverse complement strand
ATACGGCGCATTGCGGATGCCCGTTCACGCCGGGCGAGCCGGACATGTTTCGTAGCGGGATCTATCTGGGCAAGGGCGCGGAGCGTCCGGCGATATCGCGCGGGAATCTGGTGGAAGCGAACGAGATTACCGGATACGGCATGGCGACGCACTGCATCGGCGGGGCGCCGACGATCTTTCCGGATTGGAATACGGTGCGCGGCAATCGCTGCCGGTAGGCGTCGCGCATGAAAACGTAAGTTCACGCCTTCACGACGTCGACCGCCGCCTGCGGTGCCGACCCCGGTGGAACGCACCTGGACGCCACCATCACATTTCCACGCGCCTGCCCCGATACGAAAGGAACACTCATTGCCGCGGGAATTTACGAGAGGTGGAACTTACTCCTATTGCAGTACGTGCGCGGCGACAAAGGGATGTTCGCGTATGTGCAGTGCAATCAGAGCGATGTGTGGGCTCCGCCGGTGCAGTTCTCGCCCGGTAAGCCGCGGCGGATGACGATCGATTACCCGGTGCGGGCAAAGCGGATCGTGATGCGGCTGGAAGGGATAGTGGTGCTGGACTTTCCCGCGGAGTTCTATCCGACGGCGCGCGATCAGATCACAATCGGCAAGATGCTGGCGGGCAGATTTGGACTGCGGGATTTGTCGGGGAAGATCGAGGTTGCGAAGGGCGGACTGAAGGTTGTAATGCGGAAGTGAGGCGGTACCGCCCGCGGATGCGGACGGTACCGGTTGGTTTGGACGAGTTAGAAGGTCAGGCGCATCGCGGCCTGGGCGTACCGCGCGGGACGCGCGGAATTCGGCACCAGAAACGCGCTGTTGATCTGCTGACCCAGCGTGTTGAACTGGGCAGTCGAGTTGATTCCGGTAAACTGCGTGTGGTTGAACGTGTTATAAGTTTCCAGACGCAGCATAGCCTTAACCCTGCCTTCGCGGAACGGGATCGTGCGGTACACCGACAGATCCCAGTTGTTGGTGCCGGGACCGGTCACGGTGTTCTTGCCGAGGTTACCGAACTGCGGATCGGTGCTGGCGACCGACCACGGAGCGTTGGTCAGGCTGGCCTGTCCGGCCGGCTCGGGCGGAGGGCCGAAGCGCTGCGCGAGCGGGGCGGTCGGGTTGATGACCTGCATTCTGGCGCCTTCGGACGCCGAGCCTGTGGGCGTATTGATACCGGTGACCAGGCTGTAGCCGGGCGTAAGGGGCGAACCGGTGAGCATGCGAGCAACGCCGGAGAGTTCCCAGTTATCGACAACCCAACCGAGCGGTCTGATACCGGACTTCTGGCCCAGTTTGGGCAGCCTGTAGTAGAAGTTCGTGGTGAACACCTGGCGGCGATCGTAGCCCGCGGGGCCGTAGTTACGCGACCGCGGGTCGAGGAAAGCGGACACTGAACTGCTATACGAATCGGACGTGTCCAGCACCTTGCTGTAGGTGTAGGATGCCGAGATGTTGATCCCGTGTGAGAGACGGTGCTGCACCGAAGCCAGAAGGCCGTTGTAATTCGAGTTATTGGCGAACTCGTACATATTGATATCGCCATAAGCCGAGTACGGCCGCAGGAAGTTGGTGGAGAGCGCGCTGGTGTTCTGCGGATTCTTATTCTCCGGATGGAGGTTGAGGAACTGAGCGCCGGCGGGCACCGCATTGATGTTCCGCTGCCATAAGAGGTGACGGCCGAGCGAGCCCGTGTAGCCGACGGAGAAGACGTTGTTGCCGACCCGGCGGTCGATGCTCAGGTTGAAATTGTAGACCTGCTGCTGGTGTGGAACGCTGGCCAGCGAGTACACGGTGCCGGTGGGCGCAAGGTAGCCGTTGGAGGCAGAGGAGGCGATGTCGTCGAAGGTGCCGTAGTAAGTCGTCGGCGAATAGACCGCCGGCGGGTTACTCGTCAGATTCATGGTGGGGTTACCCTGGATGCGGTCGTAGTAGATGCCGCCGCCGCCGCGAATCGCGGTCTTGCCGTCGCGGAAAGGATCCCACGCAAAACCAAAGCGGGGACCGACAGCGACGGGGGCGTTCTGATACAGGCCGCCGGGAACGCCGTTCTTTCCGCCGATCAGTTGTCCGTTGGCCGTGTCGCCGATTCCAGGGACAAAGAGGCCGATAAAGCCGATGCCGTAGGTCTTGCCGGTAGTCGGGTCCAGACCTACGTTTACGCCATTCACCACGGCGGGGCGAATCAGCACGGGAGCCTTCTTCGGGTCCCACGCGGAAGGAGAGAAGGAAGAGATGAACCCACGCTTATCCCACTGGGGCGCGTCGTGATAAAAGCGGACGCCGAAGCTGAGGGTCAGACCGGCGCGAACTCGCCAATCGTCCTGAACGAACCATTCCACGTTCATGAAGCGGTAGTCGGACTGCGGACGCTGGAGCGCTTCCGTGTAGCTATCGTAGTTACCAAGCAGCGCATTGGCGTAGGAGTTATTCGCGTCGCCGGGATTGTTACTGTCGGTATTGAAGCTGACGGTGCCGCGGACGGGCGGCCCGGCGCTCTGAATCTTTTGCGTCTTCTCGATATAGATGCCTGCCTTCAAGACGTGCGATCCCTTGATCTTGCTGACATTGTCGATGAAGCTGTAGATCGTGTTCTGGTTGAAGTACGGCGTGCCATCGCTCATCGATGGGTTCGCGTAATTCTGAATGCTGCTGAACGTCATGTTCGGGATCAGGTTGAGCGGATTCAGGGAGGGGTTCCGCTGGGCGATATTGATGCCGAGTTTGGCGCGGTTGACCAGGTCGGGAAACTGGGGCGCGTAGTTCAAAGTGTTCTGGCTGACCGCGAAGGAGGTCTCGTTAAACGTAGTCGGCGAGATCGAGTTCGTAGAGTGCAGCGTGGCGAGTCGCCCGGGCTGACCGTACGCGATCGGGCTCATCAGGAAGTTCAACGAACCGGCGACCCAGCCGGCGCTGCCGCCGCTGTAAGGCACGTTCTGGTGGTCGGCATTGTTGCTGAGGCTGACATACACCTGCCAGTTCTGTTTCGGAGAGTAATCCACGCGAAGGGTTTCCGTGCGCCGATTATAGGGCTCGGAAGCGGCGACGTAGTAGTTCCAGTTATATTTCGTGGCGGCGTTCAGATCGTTGTAGTTCGGCAGCGGGAACATGTTGAGGATCGCCTTGCCGATAGGAGTGAGTCGGTTTGCGGGGATAATCTTGCCCGGGAATGCCGTCTTTCCGGCCAGCGGATCGTTGATCGTGATCGGGCTGCCATTGGTGTTGTACGACTTCGAGAAATCGCCCAGGCGTTCGAGTTCCGTGGGTACGGTCTTCGTGTTCACCGAGTAAGAGACAACCTGATTCTGATACTCCTGGTTAAAGAAGAAGAAAAGGTTCTTCCGTCCCTTATTCACTTTCGGGAGCCACAACGGTCCGCCGAGGTAGTAGCTGCCGATGTTATACCGATACCTCTGGCGCGGGCGTCCGGCCTGGTTGGAGAAGTAGTTATTGGCGTTGAGATCTTCGTTGCGGAAATACCAGGCCGCCTGGCCGTGATACTGTTTTCCGCCACCCTTCGTGATGACGTTGATCGAGGAGGGATTGCGGCCGTTCTCCGCGGAGTAGGCCGACATCATGACTTTGACTTCCGCCACGGAATCCATCGACGGCATGCTGTGCACGGTCGTGTTGGATCCGGTGTCGAGATTGGTGACACCGTCGACGGTCATATTCTTCGAGTCGTTGCGTCCGCCGAGAATATAGATGTTACCGATGCTGGTGGGGGATGGTGAGTCGCGTCCGTCGCTCGTGTCGACGATTCCGGGCATCAAACTGATGGCATCGAAAATGTCGCGGCCGCGGAGCGCGATTTCGTCCAGTTGTTCGCCGCTTAACGTGCCGGCGCGTTCGCCGTTCTGCGTGTTGACCGTGACGGCGTCGGCGGTGACGGTAACGGAATCGGAAACCTGCCCGACTTGCAGTTTGACCTGTCCCAGCGAGCGATGCTCATCGGCGCCGATGAGGATGCCGGTCTGGCGATAAGTCTTGAAGCCGGCTGCCTCGATGGCGACGGTGAAGGTCGCCGCCGTAAGATCCGGGAAAGAGAAGAAACCATCGGTATTGGTCACACCGGTACGAACGAAACCGTTGTCTTGGCCCGTCAGGGTGACCTTGGCGTTAGGGATTACGGAACCGGCAGGATCTTGAACGGTTCCGGCAAGCGAACAGGAAGTATTCTGAGCCAGCGACAAAGCCGGCAGCAACAGCAGCGCAAAGACAAATCGTTTCAAAGTTGCCCCCCTCAGAGAGAGAAATAGGTCCAGGTTATGGCTGGAAGTAACCCGCTGGTCGATGCGGTGCACTTTCCTAGGCATGCCGAACCTGTAGACCCGTACTAAGCCCCACCAAATTGCAAACGTTCGCAATACTATCGTGCGGCGGGGTGGATGTCAAACGCAGTGGGCGGCGGGAGTGTTCGCCGTGTCGCACCGGCCAAGGGGATTGCGCGGTGCCCGACAGGGCGAATCGCTCTGTCCGGCTCTAAGTGGGTGCGGGGGCAGTCCACCCAGATGCGATTAGTCGAATTGCCCCGCGCTTCCCGTCGAATACCACCTTCAGCTCGGAGCGGAGCGCGTGCGCAACGCCGTCTGACCCCGTTCCTTCGAGTTACATCTGCGCCTTCAGCGTCTCGATCGCCTTCTCGATCTGACGATCGTGCCCGCCCAGGAAATCCGCCGGCGTGTTGTCCACGTAGACATCGGGCGGCACGCCATAGTTCTCCATATTCTCGCCCTTCGCGGTAAACACGCCCGCTCCCGGCGTGCGGATCGACGACCCATCGAGCAGTGTGAACGCACCCGTGCCGATCACCTGGCCCGAGGTCGGCACGCCGACGAGTTTGCCGAGCCCGAGCGCGCGGAAGCCATCAGGGAACATCTCCGCGTCGCTCGCGGAGCGCTCGTTCTGCAGCACCACCATCGGCCCGAAGAATGTAGACCCGGGACGCTTCACGTCGAGAGAGTCGCGTCCGCGCGTCACCTGGTAGGCCTTCCGCTGATTGAGAATCTGCAGCAACTCCTGATCGATCCCGCCGCCGCCATTGAAGCGCTGGTCGATGATCAAGGCCTTCTTATCCTGATTCTCCAGCAGATCGCGCTGGAACTTCGCGAGCGATGGAGCGTCCATCGCCTTAATGTGCAGATAGCCGATTTCGCCCTTGGTGAGCGTGGCGACCATCTGTTTGCGGTCGTCCACCCAGCGCTCGTATTGCAGCGTGCTCATCGCAGCCGCGGTGAGCGGTTCCAGGCTGACGGTCCACGCACCGTCCGTCGACGGCTTGGAGTTCACCAGGAATTCGAACTTGCGTCCCGGAAGAATGTTGAACAGCTTCCAATAGTTCTCGCTGGTCTTCAGGTCCTTGCCGTTGACGGCGAGCACGAAATTACCGGGCGAGATCTTCACGTAATCGTGATCCGCCGGACCCTTGCGATAAATATAGCTGACCTTGTAGAAGCCGCTGGCGTCGGGCTCGATGTCGAAGCCCGGATAGCGCGTCGCGATCCGCTCCTCCGGAGTGCCCTGCACCGGCAGGCGCGAGCCGCCGCTGATCCCGGTGTGCGACGCGTTGAGATCGCCGATCATTTCCATGATCAGGTTGTGCAGCTCCTCGCTGTCGGCGATGTGCGGCAGCATCGTCTCGTATTTGTCCTTCGCCGCCGACCAATCCACGCCGTGCATCTTGGCATCGTAGAAGCGGTTCTTCATCACGCGCCATGCCTCTTCGAAGACCTGCCGGCGCTCGGCCGGAATATCGATTTCCATCTTCACCGAGAAAGCGATGCGCCGCGGAGCTGCGCCCGCCGACACCGTATCGGTGGATGGAGCCGCAGCCGCCGCGCCGCCGCGTCCACCACGCCCGCCGCGTCCCGCAGCCGCCGCCGGAGCCGTCGCCGTGTCCGCCGCAGCGCCCCCGCCGACCGATAGCGAATAGAGTCCGCCGCCCTGCAGGTAGTAAATCGAGCGGCCGTCGCGCGCCCACTGCGGCTCGTTGAAACCGCCGCCGCCACCCCGTCCACCGCGTCCCCGGCCCGCCGCTGCATCGGTCGACGCGGTATTGAGTTTCGTCATCCGCGTGCCGTCTTCGGCGATCGTGTACATGCCGGGACCGCCCGCCGCCGGGTCGTCCGTCGCCGCACCCTGCGCGGAGAACAGGTACGTCTTGCTGTCCGGCGCCGGCACCACGAACGTGACCGAGCCGGGCATGTGCGTCACCTGCGTAATCCGCCGGTCGATTCCATCCCACACGATCTTCACCGGCACGATGGCCGGCGCGCCCGCCGCACCCGCGCCGCGGCCGCCACGGCCCGCCGCCGGATCGTTGGCCGCAGCCATCGCCTGCTCTTCCGAATTGATTTCGCCGTTATCGGGATACTTGTCCGCGGGAGTCAGAGCCACCGCGTAGAGCTGCGTCACGGTGCGATTGAGCGCCGCCATCGCAGGCGCGCCGACGCCGCCGATCAGCAGCAGCTTCTTCCCATCGGGCGTCCACTTCGCGCCGCTCGACTGCAGGAAGTCCTCGCCGCCGATCATGCGCTCCTGCCCGGTCGCCAGCTCCTTCACCCACACGTGCGGACGCAGCAGTTTATCCTGCCGCGAATAGGAGAGATACTTGCCGTCGGGCGAGAACTGCGCGCCCGTAACGTTCCCCGCCTCGCCCTGCGCGAGGATGTCGGTCTTGCCGCTGTCGACGTCCACCGAGCGCAGCTTGTGATCGCCGCCGCTCCACAGCAGCGTCTTCGAATCGGCGCTCCACACCACGCCCGTCTTATCGCAATCCGCATCGCTGATCTTCTTCGCGTTCTTGCCGAGCTCGTCGGAGAGATAGATCTCTTCGCGGCCGGTCCGGTCGCTGACGAACGCGATCCACTTGCCGTTCGGCGACCAGCGCGGATCCTGCTCTTTCCAGGCGCTCTCGCTAACGCGCTGCGGCTCGCCGCGATCCGTCGCAATGGTGAACACCTCGCCATGCGCCACGATTGCGGCGCGCTTGTTGGAGGGCGAAAGCGAGAAGGCCTGCGCGTCGGTAAGGGTGATCAGTTCGCGATCGTTCTCCTTGGAATCCGCCTTGATATCGACGACGATCTCGCTGCTCTTCCCGGTCGCGGTGTCCAGTTTCCACAAACCGAAGTTGTCCTCATACACGATCGTCTTGCCGTCGGCCGAGATGCTCGGGAAGAAGAGATTGCCGTCCCCGTGATGGGTCACCTGCGTCTCCTTGCCGCCCTTGTCGGAGATCTTCCAGATGTTGTTGACGCTCTTCATCACCACCGGTCCGCCGAACTGAATGCCTTTTTCGCTCTCCGTCTGGTTGGAGACGAAATAGATCTCGCCGTTGCGCGCGTACATCGGCCAGAGGCGATTGCCTTTGTATTCCTCATTGCCGAGCTTGCTGAATTTCTTCGACGCCGTCTCCATCACCCAGAGGTCCGCCGCGTAGCTGCCGCGGTAATGCTTGCGCGACCACGTGGCGGGATGACGCGTGAACGCGAGCTTCGCGCCGTCCGGAGAGTAGCTTGCCCAGGCGCCCCAATCCGTGGGTACGGCCCGCTCGATGCCGCCTTCCACAGGCACTTCCCAGAGCGTCATCACGCTCGGAAATACGCCGTTGCCGCGCGCCGAAGTGAACAGAATCTTCTTGCCATCGGGACTCCAGTTGACCACGTTATCGTCCGCGCTATGGAAGGTGAGCTGGCGCGGCTTGCCGCCGGTCGCAGCCACAACGTACACGTCGTAATTCCCTTCGCGATTGGAAGAGAACGCGATCCAATTGCCGTCCGGAGAGAAGCGCGGGAATACGTCGCGCGCCTGATTGTCCGTCAGGCGCTGTGCGCCCGAGCCGTTCTCGGCAACGATCCAGAGATCGCCCAGATAGCTGAAGGCCACCTTGCCGTTTGAGTAAGTGGGATGGCGAAGCAGTTTCACCTGCGACATCGAAACCATCGGCAGCAGCAGCGCCAGGCCGGCGAGCAGAGTCTTGCGAGACATCAAGTACCTCCAGGAGCGTGGGATACAGCGATCTTAAACGCTCGGCGGGCCAAAGGCAACATTCAGTGCATTACCGAAGTCAACTGGACCCCTGGTACTTGCTGTGAGCCACCAAACGTATGCAAGAATGAGCTTTGCCGAAAATGAGGAGACTCGCGCTTGATCTTCTGCCACTCATGTGAAATCGCCCTCCCGGATGGGACGTCGCGGTGTCCGATGTGCCAGCGCAACCTGCGATTTCCGGCGAAGCTCGTAATCGGCGGCGCTGCGCTCACGGTCTTCGCTCTCGTTTCCCTCTTTCTCTGGATCACTCCGCGGGTCAAGAATCGGATCGACCGCTCGCAGTTCAGCAGCGAAGAAGTCTTGCAAGCGGCGCAATCGCTGGTGAAGGGGAATCCGGCGGTGCGCAATCCCGTGGGCTTCAGCACCATGGACCAGACTACCGTGGAGCATTGGGATGGACGCCGCTGGCGCGTTTCGGGATACATCGATTCGCGTCCGCAGCCCGGCGTGAAGGTGCGGACCCTCTATTTCGCCGTGGTGCTCAACAACGGCAGGGACTGGGACCTGGAAGATCTGCAGTTGCAGAGTATGGAGTTCGGCGGCAGTTCCATCCGCAAGAATTGAAGCAGCGCGGTTCGGCGGCAGCGCTCTGTTGTAGCCCACACGCCATCAGGCCTGCAACTCACTTAACGCGATCCAAGAACCGAGCCCCAATCAGAGCCGCG
>JAOAPT010000790.1 GCA_025463045.1 Candidatus Solibacter sp. | reverse complement strand
CTCGACGCTGATTTCGGAGGAGGCGGGCGAGGCGTCGGGGGACGAGCTGCGGACGATCGCGCGGGCGTTCGATGCGACTGAGGATTGGGGCGAGTTGTGCAGGCTGGCGCGGCAGGCGCGGCGGATCGCGCGCGAGCAGTTCAGGCTGGCGGAGTGCTTCGAGATCATGAAGCAATGGCGGACGATGGCGGAGGAGAATGACGACCGTCCGGCGGTGGACGAGGCGAGCCGGGAAATCGTGTGGATTTTGGATGGGTGGGGGCGGACAGAGGAAGCTCGGCAGATCGAGCAGGTGCGGGCTGGGGAATTCGACGAGCAGCTGCCACTGTTTTTTTGAGCGTAAAATGGGTTTGTGACGTCACCAAGTGTAGTCAGCCTGGTTCCCGTGATTGCCCATGCCGTTGCCGTATTCGGCGACGAGCAGAAGGCGACGCACTGGCTTTCAACGCCGCTAGGAATTCTGGGGAATCGTGCTCCGGCCGAATTGCTTGCAGATAGCGATGGTATCGCGTTCGTAGAACAGACGCTCACTCGAATCGAACACAATATTCCGTCCTGATGCCACGTCAGGTGTACCGCGTGTGCAGGGCTCGTTACGCCCGGTTGGACGGTCTGGGCGCGAGACTTGTGGGCGGCAGGTGGAACTCGCCGGGACATTCGGTAGTGTACATGGCGGAAAGCGTTGCCTTGGCGGTGCTTGAGAATTTAGTCCACATGCCCAGGCAAGATTTTCCGACTTCGTACGTTTGTGTCGCTGCTGTGATTCCCGATGACGTAAGCACCGTGACTGACTCCGACCTGCAGGTCCGCGCTGGTCTGCGGGGGCTCAGCTCACGAGCACTGGGCGATTGGTGGATCGAAGCGAAGACGTCCGCTGTGCTCGAAGTGCGATCGACCGTCGTGGCGGATGAACACAACTTCCTACTGAATCCAGCGCATCCCGACTTCGCGCGCATTGTCGTCGAACCGCCCGCGCTGTTTCAATTTGACGACAGGCTATTTGGCAAATGATTCAAGTCGGAAAGCTTTGCTTAATCCACCAGGCCGTTGCGGACGGCGATTCTGACGAGCTCGTTGATGGAGTGGGGATTTAGTTTTTCCATGATGCGGCCGCGGCCGGCGTCTACGGTGTAGACGGAGAGGTTAAGGACGACGGCGATTTCCTTGTTGGTCTTGCCTTCGGCGAGCATCTGGAGGACTTCGCGTTTGCGGGAGCTGAGGAGATCGATGGGGTTGGTGACGTGCTTGCGGTAGTCGTCGAGGACCGCGTTCGAGACGGCGGGGCTGAGGTAGCTTTCGCCGCCGGCGACGGAGCGTTTGGTACAACCGGTAAGCTCGGTCGTGTTTATGATTGCGCCGGGATTCGGCGATCGCGAGACACATCGTCAATGAGCCTTCAGTCGGCGCTCGCTTCCGACCTCAGTCCCATTTATTGCTGTCACAAATCCCGTCTTTCCGGCGTTATTCCTTGGAAGGAGTAACCATCATGTTTGTGAAGCGCAGTCTCGCGACCGCATTTCTTGCGTTTATCCCCGCCGCCCACGGTCAGCCTGTGCCATCGTTCGACGTCGCGTCGGTAAAAGTCAGCCAACTCGCGAGGAACGGTGGTGAAGGGAGCTCACGCGAGAGCGTGGAGATCTCGCGCGGTAGTCTCTCGATGAGTAACGTTACTCTCCGTTCCTGCGTTCGATGGGCGTATGGGGTGGACGACTTTCAGGTTGCAGCCCCCAACTGGTTCGCCTCCGAGCGATACGACGTCATCGCCAAAGCGTCGGGCACAGCCACTAAAGACGAACTGCGCTTGATGCTCCGAGGTCTTCTGGCCGAGAGATTCAAGCTGGTGTTGCACCACGAGACGAAGGAGCTTCCGGTTTACGCATTGCTTGTGGGGAGCAGAGGATCAAAGCTGAAGACGGGGAACACCGATGCCCCAAGCAGCATGAGACCAAACGGCGGAGCTTTGGAGTTCCGCAACATGTCGATGGCAGAACTGGCGGAACGTCTGCCGGCGCGCCCTTTCGGCATAGACCGCCCCGTCATCGACAGAACCGGCCTGCCGGGAGCATTCGACTTCACGATGAAGCTTGCCAATAACGACGCCGAACTGAAAAGTAGCTTGGAGCGCGGCGAATCGGAGCGCGACTCTTCCCTGTTCACAGTTCCGCTCCAGCAACTCGGCCTCAAGCTGAAGCCGCAGAAAGGCCCTATTGACATGCTTGTGATCGACGACGCAGAGAAGATTCCGATCAAGAACTAACGACGAGGGACCCGACATGCCAGGACGCTCGTCGCTCTAATCCACCAGGCCGTTGCGGACGGCGAATCTTACGAGTTCGTTGATGCTGTGGAGATTTAGTTTTTCCATGATGCGGCCGCGGTGGGCGTCGACGGTGTAGACGCTGAGATTCAGGACGACGGCGATTTCCTTGTTCGTCTTGCCTTCGGCGAGCATCTGAAGGACTTCGCGTTCGCGGGAGCTGAGGAGATCGATGGGGTTGGTGACGTGCTTGCGATAGTCGTCTAACACGGCGTTCGAGACGGCAGGGCTGAGGTAGGATTCGCCGCCGGCGACGGCGCGGATGGCGGTGACGAGATCGCCGGCGCCGGAATCCTTGAGGAGATAGCCGCGGGCTCCGGCGCGGAGGATTTCGCGGACGTAGACGGAATCCTTGTGCATGCTGAGCGCGATGACTTTGGCGTGCGGGTTGGCGGCGGTGAGGCGGCGGGTGGCTTCGATGCCATTGAGCTCGGGCATGGCGACGTCCATCACGATGACGTCGGGGCGTAGTTCCTCGGCGAGGGTGACGGCTTCGCGGCCGTTGGCGGCCTCGCCGACGATTTCCATGTCGGCCTGCGCGCCGAGGATCATCTTGAAGCCCTGGCGGACTACCGCGTGATCGTCACACAGCAGGATGCGGGTTTTTTTCATGGCGGAGGGGGATCCGAACTTCAATTAGAACACCGTCGCCGGGGCGGGACCGGACGTTGACGTCGCCGCCGGCGGAGCGGGCGCGGGCGCGCATGCCGATCATGCCGAGGCCGCGGCCATTGCGAGGCGAGGCGATGATGCCGTGTCCATCGTCGTGGATTGCGAGGCAGATTTCAGAGGACTGGCTGTCGAGAGTGATGGTGACGTGTTTGGCTTCGGCGTGGCGCGCGATGTTGGTGAGGGCTTCCTGCGCGATGCGGAAGAGGTGAGTCTCGTGGTCATCGGGGAGGCGGCCCGCGTAGGTGGAGTGGACGCGGACGTCGATGCCGGTACGGGTGGAGAAGCCTTCGGCGAGCCAGCGCAAGCCGGCCTCGAGTCCGAAATCGTCGAGGATGGTGGGGCGGAGAAGCTGCGACATCTGGCGCACGTTACCGATCGCTTCGTCGACGAGGTGGAGGCAATCGGCGAAGCGCGGCGATTCGGCGGGGGAGGCGGAGGCGAGCGCGGTGAGGTTGGTCTTGACGGCGGTGAGGGACTGGCCGAGCTCGTCGTGAAGCTCGTGAGAGAAGCGGCGGGCGGTGGCCTCCTGGTCCTCGAGCATGTGCCAGGAGACGCGGCCGAGTTCGGCGGTCTGCGATTCCATCTCACGGATGAGCTGGGTGACGAGGCGAACGGTGACGATGGCGAAGATGAGGGCGAGGACGACGCTGGTGGCGGCGAAGATGAGGGAGACGCTGCTCAGGCTTGAAGTGCGGCGCTCGATCTGGCCCTGAGCGTCGTTGAGCTTGCGGTACTCGGCTTCGAGGAGGCGGGCGACGACGCTGGCGAAGGCGCCGTGGTAGCGGAAGAGGTCTATGGAGGAGAAGGTCTCCGGGCTTTCGGCGGCGAGAAGGCGGCGTGCCTCGCGGGAGAAATCGAGGGAAGAGCGATTGAGGCCGGTCCAGAGGTCGTGCTCGGGAGTGCGGGCGCCGTCGGCGGAGATGCGGGCGGTGTCGCGATCGGCTTCGTCGAGCTGGGACATGATTTTGTAGTAGTCGACGGAATCGGGATCGCGGGCGAGGACAGAGAAGACTTCGGAGAGGGTGGTCTGCTGGCTGTGGAGTTCGTCGATGAGGTGGTTGCTGAGCGACTGCTCGCGGACGAGGTTGTCGACGTTCTGTCGAACGGACTGAATATTACGGATACTGACGATGGCGGCGGCGACAAGGAGGAGGGTGACGAGGCTGAATCCGGCAATGAGAACGCGGAAGATGTTTTGATGCGTGATTTGCCGGGGTAGCATCGCGACTCCAGTATCGCGCGGTAGAGACGAAGCGCACATCCCCAAGGCGGGCTAAGGGGGCGTACGAAAGAACATTAATGCAAGCTTAAGGTGGGTACCCCCGAATTCGTGGGGGATGTTAGCCTGCGTCGGCTATCGAGTTTTGAGGGCGCGGGGCGCATGATGGGGAAGTAAGCGGGCGAATGGCCCGCAGGGAGAAACGAAATCATGAAAAAAAGCTTACTCGCCATCGCTCTGGGCCTCGCCACTCTGCCGTTGACCTTCGCACAGGCTACGCCGCCGCCCACGCCGCAGGATCCGCCTTCGAAGGATACGACGAAGAAGAGCAAGAAGACGAAGAAGAGCAAGAAGCAGCAGAAGAAGGATGGTAGCACCGCCCCCGGCGCCGCCGTCCAGCAGAAGTAACTTCGATTA
>JAOAPT010000780.1 GCA_025463045.1 Candidatus Solibacter sp. | reverse complement strand
CTTGTCCGGTGGTCGTAATATCCCACCGCCCATTGAAATCCTGATCGGCCGCCAGACCGCAGGCAGCGAGCAATACCAGTCCTGAAAATATGCGCATCCTCATCGCGCCCAATTTATCACTCATTGCGGAGCGCCGTCATCGGGTCGATGCGCGTGGTTCTTCGCGCCGGGATGTACGATGCCGCCGTCGCCACCGCGGTCAGCGTCGCCGCTGCCCCGACGAAGGTCAGCGGATCGGCCGCGCTGACGCCGAAGAGCATGCCCGAGAGAAAGCGCGAGCACCCGAGCGCAATCGCGAACCCGATCGCCATCCCCGCGCCGGCCAGCATCAGATTGCCGCGGATGACGAGTTCGATCACGTTGGCCCGCTGTGCTCCCAGCGCCATCCGAATGCCGAACTCCGCCGTCCGCTGCGTCACCGCGCAGCCCGTACCGAAGATCTTCGATGAGCGCTTTCATCGCTGCCGGAGACGCTCTCCCGGTGCCGCCCTAAGTCCTTGCCGCTCAATCCCACGGCGCGGTGTGTACGGCCAGCGGCGGGAAGCTCTGTGCGAATGCGGGACGGACGATTCGTGACGCCGTGGTGTACCATAAGGAATTACTGAATGAAGGCTTTACTGGAAGCGCTCCAGCCAGGGGAGAAGGATTGGGATCTTGCCCAGGCCATCGACCCCGCCCGGCTGCCGGCGCACATCGCTATTATCATGGACGGAAACGGCCGCTGGGCGGGTCGACGCCTGCTGCCTCGGGTCGCCGGACACAAGGCTGGGATAGGGCCCGTTCGTTCCACGGTTGAAACCTGCGCTCGCCTGGGGGTCAAGGCCCTCACGCTCTACGCTTTCTCGGTCGAGAATTGGAAGCGCCCGCGGGCCGAAGTCGAAACTCTGTGGCGGCTGTTGCGCTACTACCTCAAGCAGGAACTACCTGACTTGCAGAAGAACGATATCCGGCTGCAGGCCATCGGACGGCTCGACGCATTGCCCGCCCAGGTGCGCCGCGAACTCGATTCCGCCGTGGATGCCACCTCGGCCAATCGCGGCATGCTGGTCAATCTCGCGATCAACTACGGCGGGCGCGCCGAGATCGTCGACGCCGTCAATTCGATTCTCGAAATGGCCCGCATCGACGGCAGTCTCGAGACGCTCAAGATGGACGAGGATCTGATCGCCACCAGCCTCTACACCGCCTCCTGCCCCGACCCCGATCTGCTCATCCGCACCTCCGGCGAAATGCGCATCAGCAACTTTCTGCTGTGGCAGATCGCCTACGCGGAGTTGTACGTCACTGAGACGCTCTGGCCCGATTTCACGCGCACGGACCTTCTGCAGGCCGTGCTCGAGTACCAAAAGCGCGATCGCAGGT
Source organism: Candidatus Solibacter sp. (assembly GCA_025463045.1). GTDB lineage: Bacteria > Acidobacteriota > Terriglobia > Bryobacterales > Bryobacteraceae > Solibacter. Next base: position 5,089 of record JAOAPT010000780.1, on the reverse strand, counting down.
ACGGCGGCCTCAGCGGCGGCGTCAACGGCACTGTGAAGGCCGGCGACGAAACTCTCATCGAAGCGCTCCGCACGTCATGAACCGTGTCCCGAGGACGCTATGAAGCGTGTCCTTACAGCGCTGGCCCTGATCCCAATCGTCGGCTGGGTCGTGCTCGCCGCCGACCCGAGGATCTTCCTCGCCGTCCTGGTGATTGTCTCCTGCCTCTGCTATCGCGAGTACAACGATATTGCCGCGGGCTACGGGTTTGGCGCGCCGGGAATCGTCGGCTACGGAGCGGGGCTGCTGCTGTTGACCTGGTGGGATGTCCACTGGCTCTCGATCGTGGGACTCGCGGTCGTGGTCCTGATCATGGTCATGCGCGATCAGGAGCTCGAACACGCACTGCCCCGCGCGGCGCTGCTGGTCACCGGAGTGATCTATGTCTTCGGCTGCTGGAAGTGCGCGCGTCCGCTGCGAGATATTAACCCGCACTGGCTGATGTATGGGCTGGCACTCAACTGGGTCGGCGATATCGGCGCATATTACGTGGGGCGGCCGTTCGGAAAGCACAAGCTGGCGCCGCGTGTCAGTCCGAAAAAATCCTGGGAGGGATCGATTGCGTCGGTGATTGTTTCCGGCGCGCTCGGCACGCTTTACCTCCAGCGCTTTCTGCCCGAGGTGCCGCTGGCGCAGGCGATCGGGCTCACGGTCGTCGCAAACATCGCCGGACAACTCGGCGATCTGGCCGAGTCGGCGATGAAACGGGGGGCCGACGTCAAGGATAGCGGCGTCATCCTTCCCGGACACGGCGGCTTCCTCGATCGGGTCGACAGCACCCTGTTCGCCCTGCCCGTGATCTACGGTTTTCTGCTACTCGTGCGTTAGTTGCGAAATCTACTTGCTCTTGGCCTTGATGATCTCCGAAAGCAGGTCCGGCGCAGCCCCGTCGCGCACCAGGTGAGGATACTTTTCCCCGCCCTGGTAGCTGACCCGGAAAGTCTGGTAGAACTCGCCGTTCTTTACGAGTAACTCGATCGGCTTACTGTCGGTCGCGGTCTTGGCCACCGCCTCGCGCAGTAGCGTCGGATTGAACTGCCGCCCATTCACCGCGATCAACTTCACGGCCGGCGCCACGCCCGCCTTCTGCGCCGGACCGCCATAGCGCACGTCGGCGATCGTGCCGTCCTCCGTCTTCACCTGGATGCCTATCGAGTAGCTCAGATCCACACCCTTGATCTTGTCCTCGAAGGCCTTCCAGAAGTCGCTGCGCACATTGTCGTACACCAGCTTCCAGCCCGAGCGCTGAATCCCGCCGAGCGGCGCGTGCGCATCGGTCGATTTCAGCCGCTGATTCAAAAAGCCCGCCCAGTCGTACGGCTGCACGCCGTTGAGCGCCGCCACCACGTCGTCGAAGCCGTAGGGCTTGAGCGCGATCGCGCCCGTCGCGCCGCCGTGGAACGCGCGGCAGAAATCATCAAGCGACTTCGCGCCCTTGCTCATCTGCCGGATGATGGTGTCGGCCTCCAGCCAGATGAGCGAGCCTTCGGGGTAGTAATCGACGCTGCGCCGCAGATTACCGTAGTCGCCGCCCGCGCCGTACAGGGTCTGTGCGGCGACCGCGGTATCCTCCAGCGGACGCCAGGTGCGCCCGTATTTGTTGTCCAGCTCGGCGGCTGTGTTAGCGAGCGATTCGCGATAATCCTCCGCGCTCCACAGTCCGCTGCGCGGCGCCAGCACCTCGCCCAAATAATTCGTCAGGCCTTCGTAGACCCAGAGCAGATCGCCCTGCATTGGGACATCGTAGCCGCCGTCCTGGCCGCCAGAGATCAGGCCCGCGGGGCGCCGATATTTCCCGTTCCATGAGTGGACGAATTCGTGAGGCAGCAGGTAGCCCGAAGCCTTCAGCATGTCCGGCTCGATCAGCGTCCGCTCGCCGGTGCGATCGTCGCTCGATTCGTGGTGTTCGAGGCCAAAATGCGCGACATGATCACTGAGCGTATATAAGAAGTGATAGCCGCGATAGTGGCGCGCGCCGAACAGCGCGCCGGTCTCCTTCACCAGATTCTTGAGCTGTCCGATCACTTCGTTGCTGACTTCGAGGGCGCGATCGCTATCCGCCGCGACGTGCAGGTAGTGAGGAATTCCCTGCTCCGTGCCGAGATCGAAGGTGCGATAGTGCGCGCCCGTGGACACTGGCGAATCGACCATCGTGGTCAGGCTGGCCGGCTGAAATTCGATCACGTTGCCCGTTTCGCGCTGGATCGGGAGCGCGGTGCCATAGCGCCAGGTGTCGGGCACCTTCAGCGTCGCCTGATATTGAAAATCGTCGGCGCGCGAACCTTCGGGATACAGCAGCAGCTGATTCCAACTCAGCACCGCCAGTTCGCTGGTGGCCGAAGCGCCGGAGGAGAAGCCGTCGGATTCCGGCGGCGAGATGAAGTCGAAGGCGACGTCCAGCGACGTGACTCCGGCCGGCACGTCGATGTGGAATGCATACATCTTGACGCTGTCCCGCCGCCAGGGAATCGTCTTGCCTCCGCCCTGAATCTTCAGTCCGACGAAGTTCGCGATCGGTCCCGTCGGACCGTGTTCGCCGGGAATCCATTCGGGGTACAGCAGGGTCATCGCGCCAGACTTAGCCGGCATGGTCATTTGGACGTGAAAGAGGCGGCGCGGCGCATCGGTGGCGTCGACCTTCAGTTTCACGGGATTCTGAGCGTGAAGGGACACACCAAGCAGCGAGAGAATGGCAAGAGAGATGCGCATGTATTTCGATTCTATCTTTGATTCTATCTTTGATTCTATCAACGGCAAGGCGGCTGGCATCGTCTGGATCTTATAGGGGAGAATCATGAAAATCTGGGTGATTGCCGCGACCTCAGTCACGATGCTGGCCGCCAACGCGGCGGGGCAGAGTTTGACCGATCCGCCGACGATCGTGCAACTGGTGAGAAAGCCCGGGATAGGCGGGGCGTCGCGCAAGCCGTACGGTCCGGCCGGCGCGTCGGTGAACGTGATCGGGATGGCGGCCGTGACGGGGCTGCCGGAAACGTGGCTCGTAGAGTGCCACTACAGCTTCGCAAGCGTAGAGGAAATGGACCAGCGAATCGCCGCCGTCGCGCCCGTGCGCCCGTCCACCGATGCGAGCGATCCTTCGCAGGACGACGTGCTCGCGCCCACGCGAACGATTCTCGCCGCATTCCGGCCCGGGTGGAGTTATCGCGCCGACCAGGCGATCCGCATGTTCCCGCGGGCGCGCTATTTTCAGGTTTCGATTTTCCGGATCCGGCCGGGCGCCGAAGCCGATTTCGGCGAACTCGTCCGGCTGCGCCGCGCCACGGCCGACGTCGTCAACTTAGACCGGCCGGAGCTGGCCTATCAGGTGTTTTCGGGAGCGCCCTCCGGGACCATCCTGTTCCTCGCGCCCCTGACCAACCTGCGGAATTTCGATGACGGCGTCAATCCCGTGCCGGTGTTCGCCGAGGGGCTGGCCGCCGCGAGAGCGAAGGACGGCAGCAAGATCGCAGCCGATACCGAGATCAGCCGCGAACACCTGATCTTCCGCGTGGAACCGCGCATCAGCTATGTATCGAGCGAGTTCGCCGACGTGGACCCCGAATTCTGGCGCGGCAAGCGTCAGTAGCAAATCAGGCACGATCATTCCAGGAACCACTTCATGGCGTCGCGCGCGATCTCGGGCGGGACGCCGTGCGGGCCGTCGAACTCGCGATACGTGACCGGGTAGCCGGCGCGCTTCAATTCCGGCACGAGGCGGCGGCTGCACGCGTCAATCGGCAGGATCGAATCGCGCGTGCCGTGCGAGACGAAGACGCGCGGCCTGCCCGTGCGGGTGCTGCCGCCAGGGATGAAGCCGGGCGAGAACGCCAGCACCGAAGCGAACAGATCGCCGTTTGCCAGGCCGAGCCCGAGCCCATAGGACGCGCCATCGGAAAAGCCGGCGAGCGCCAGCCGCCGCGGGTCCACGCGCCGTTTACCGAAGGTACGCTGGAGCGCCTCGTCGACGCTCCGCACATCGCTGCCGTAGCCTTCGCGGATTCCGTCCCACGTGCCGCCCTCCGAGGCCGGAGAGAGCAGCAGGAAACCCAGTTCATCGGCCAATCCGCTGAGACGCCGGATGCCTTCGCGCTCCGACCCGGTAGCGCCATGCAGGTAGACCAGCAGCGGCGCGGCTCGCTCCGGATCGGCCGATTTCGGTACATAGAGCTGCGGGTCGCGCTCGCTCCGCAGTCCCAGAGGGTGGAGACCTGGCTCGCATCCGGCGGCATCCTTCGCAGGGCGCGCGGTGAGCCGCACGGCATTGGATGCCGCCCTGCACGCACTGAGCAGACCGCCTGCCAGAGGGGAAGTGAAGGAGCGTCTGGAAAGCATACCCGGCTTAGACGCACCACCCCGCCAAATGGTGCGGCTCACTTCGCCGCGAACACCGCCAGGTTGCTGCCGACTTCGCGCCCCGCCGGATTATCGGACGACGTGTTGACGAGCACCGCCTTCCCCGACGAATCTTCCACGGCGAGCGACGTCGACCCGCCCCCATCGAGATTCAGCGCCTGGTACACGGCGTAATCGTGGATCGGCAGATCGGCCACCTCGCCGACCGACATTCACGTGCTCGCGTCGCGCGTAATCCCGATCGCCGACCGCGCGTTCCGCACGTCGTACCACGAGTGCGTGCCGGAGAAGCGGGCATCGGGAACGAGAACACCGTCGGGCTGATACCGCGGAATCGTCTTCACGCCGTCGGTGACGATCTGCGCCGAAGCCGACACCGCGTCGCCGATCTTGACGGCTTCGATGCTTCCCGTCGGTGAACGCGGGATCGCGATGCACGAGAGTCGCAAGGTTCGCCGCATCGATATTGATCGCCGGCACGTATAGCGCGAGCGCGTACGATTGCTGCGGGATTTCCCGACCAGCGACGCCTCCGGCTCGAACGGCGGCCACGGCAGGAAATAGCGCGCCTTGATCGCCACCTGCGCATGCTCCAGACGGAGGAATTCGACGATCGATTGCCGCACGGTTTCGAGTTTGCCTCCGGGCGGCGTCGGGTGAAAACGAAGTCCGGGTGCTGCACCGTTTCGGCCGCGGG
>JAOAPT010000771.1 GCA_025463045.1 Candidatus Solibacter sp. | reverse complement strand
GCGGCGGCGGCTACGTGGCCGTTGTGCGCCCAGAGCATCATTTTTGTTCCGGGCGGCTCCTGATCGAGGATCCATCTGACATTCTCGCCCATTGCCTGGTCGCGAAACGTTCTGCCCCGCTCGTTCTGGTTTCCCAATTTCACTTCGGCCTGCTTCACGATGATCAGGTTCTGCCGCGCCATGGTCCACTCTCGGTCAGTCGATCTGCCAACGTACTCCGGCCTGTGCTCGTCGAAACGGCGCAGGAGCATCGCCAGAGTGTCGGCTGTCCGGTGTTTGACTTCCGCGGAGGCAGCTTCGTATTCCTCGTTTCCGGCCCAGTATCCGAGGAAGTCGAATACGTGGGCGGCGGTGTCTACCATCTCCGGGTCGACGCGCCGTAGGTAATCCAGGACCTTCACTTCGGCCAATCCCGGCATTTGCATATCGAAGCCGTAGAATTTCAATTTTCGAGTGTGGGCGGGGTTCTGGTTATACTGCCGCATCCAGCTCAGCAAGGCGAGCATATCCTCGGTCTGCCATGCGGCGAACCCCAGCCCTCGTTCAGGATCACCACTTCCGCCGAGCACGTAATCATTGACCGCAAGCGACTCGGGCCAGTTCGCTTCGATGCCGAACACCGTGAAGCCGAGCTGCTCCACCAGAAACCGGAACATCCGGATTTTAAGCTGCTGGAATTCTCGCGTGCCATGTGTGGCCTCGCCCATCGCCACGATGCGCGCGTTCAGCAGATGAGCCTTGAGCGGCGCCATATCGGCGAAACCGGCGTCAGGCTGAACAGAGGCAAGGGGGATCGCGTTCGCCTTGAGCCAAGGCGCTAGCTCCTCCGGCGCAGGGCTTTCGGAGAACCCGTCGAGCGGTGCATGGGGATCGACCCGCTTCAAAGTGATGCGGTCTTCGCCCGGCTGGCCGCCAGCACGAATTACTAAATGCAATTCGTCGCCCTCGAGTTGGCCCGAGTAGAACAGCGTGAGCGCTTGGCCCCTCACCGCCATCTCGAAGGAGATACCGTTGCCTTGAACCGACCCGTTTGTAATTTCCAGTTTTCCATTTGGCTGCGATAGCCAGCCGGTGAGCCGCCCGCCATCGCTCTTCAGCTCCAGAACGACGCCGCTGGAAGCGGTCGCCCATTGGCCGTTCACCCCAGCGCCTGCCGCGAGCGCTAAGGCGAACCCCGACAGCAGGAGAATGGCTGTTATAGTCCTCATGCATCCCATACTGTAGCGCAGGACCAGCTAATTGACGTATTACGCGCATACCGCTGATCTACTGAGGGCTCCGGCGCTCTCGACAGATCAGGACCGCTAAACGCGCCATGATTCGGCGATCCACTTTGGCGGTTTGTGCCAAGGCGGACACCGGCATCTCAACTACCGAAAGGTTCTTGGCGGCTCCGCCCCGGCGCTAGTGCGGGACCCTATCTTAACGGTTATGGGCCGCAGGCCCAGCGGACTCCCTGACGGTCGCGGCTCGGATTGGAGTGTGATCTTTGAAGGTGCGGGTGGGATTGAGTTTGCCGGACAGGCCGGGAGGCCTGTCCTACAATGAAACCAGGTCTCGGAATGTCTTTCCCCAAATCTCAGGGTCCCCGGCCTGGTTTGCTGCGGCAGATCGGGTTCTTCAGTGCCACCGCATTGGTCATCTCCAATATGGTGGGCACGGGCATTTTCGCGACCACCGGATTCATGGCGGGCGATCTCGGAAGCGCGCGCCTGATCCTGGCCTGCTGGACGGTGGGGGCGCTTTTCGCACTCGCGGGCGCACTCACCTACTCCGAACTCGGCATCAATTTTCCCAGCTCCGGCGGCGAATACGTTTACCTGACGCACGCCTTCGGTCCCGAATGGGGCTTCATGACTGGGTGGGTCTCGTTCTTCGCGGGCTTCTCCGCGCCAATCGCGGCGGCGGCGCTCGCCTTCTCGGATTACCTCGGCTACTTTTTCCCATCGCTCAAGCAGGCGAACGCGTCGATCGTGATCGGCACGGGCGCGCTCTCGCTGCGGCTGGGCGCAGGACAGATGACCGCATCCGCTCTGATCGCGGCCTTCACGATCCTCAACTGCTTCGGCGTGGGACGCACGGCGAAAGTGCAGAACGTGTTGACGAGTACGAAACTGATCGTGATCGCGGGCTTCGTGATCATCGGGTTCGCTGCGGGCACCGGCGATTGGCGGCACTTTTCCGAACACGCGGTGCGCACTTCAACGGTCAGCCTGCCGACTCAGTTCATGATCAGCCTGCTGTGGGTGATGGTCGGGTATAGCGGGTGGAATGCGGCGACGTATGTGGCGGAGGAGGTGCGCCGCCCGGAGCGCACCCTGCCCGCGGCGATCGCGGCCGGCAGCCTGATCGTCGCCGTGCTGTATCTCGGGCTGAACATGATCTTCATCTACGCCACGCCGCTGGAGCAATTGAAGGGCGTGATCGCGGTGGGGACGGTCTCGGCATCCAATCTCTTCGGGCCCGGCGTGGCGGGCGTGTTTTCGGCGCTGATGGCGGTCTCGATCGTCTCGACGGTGAACGCGATGGTGACGATCGGTCCGCGGGTGTACTACGCGATGGCGAAGAATCGCGCGTTCTTCAAAGCCGCGGCGCGCATCGATCCGCGCTGGCACACGCCGGTAAACGCGATTCTCAGCCAGGGAGTCTGCGCGATACTGATGACGCTCACGCCATTCCCGCAGCTCGTGGTCTACATCGGCTTCAGTCTCACCCTCTTCACGGTGCTCTCGGTGGCGTCGATTTTCGTATTCCGCCGGCGGCGGGCGGACTGGCAGCGGCTGCGGGTGCTCGAACTCGCGTGGCCATTGATCCCGGCATCGTATATTCTGGTTGGGACCTGCATGATGGCTTACGGCGTGATCTGGCAACCGCGCGCGTCACTAACCGCGCTGGCCACCGTCGGCGTCGGTGCACTGGTATATCGCTTTGGGGTTCACGCCCCGAAGGTCTGATTTCGAGAGAGGGTGACGATGTTTACGAGAAGAGACTTCGGCAGAATCGCGCTCACGGCGCTTCCCCTGGCGGCCGGTCACGCGGCAATGATCGATTCCAAGGTCAAAGGCGTGCAGATCGGCGCGCAATCGTACAGTTTCCGGGATCGCCCGATGGAGCAGGCGATTGAGGCGTTCAAGCAAGTCGGGCTCGGCGAGTGCGAATTGTGGCAGGGCCATGTCGAGCCGAAGACCACCGGCTCCGGCGCGCGCGAGGAGTTGCGCAAGTGGCGCCTGGAGACGCCGCTCACCGAATTCGCGAACGTGAAGAAGAAGTGGAACGATGCGGGCATCGTGCTGTACTCGTACAACCTGAGCTTCAACGACAGTTTCACGGACCCGGAGATCGATCGCGGCTTCGAAATGGCGAAAGCGATGGGGGTGAAGGTGATCACCGCGTCGTCGACGGTGACGGCGGCGAAGAAGGTGGCGCCGTTCGCCGACAAGCACAAGATTCAGGTGGCGATGCACGGGCACGACAATTTGAAGGACCCGAACCAGTTCGCCAAGCCCGAGAGCTTTGAAGCCGCGCTCGAGATGTCGAAGTATTTCATGATCAACCTGGACATCGGCCACTTCGTTTCGGCAGGCTACGATCCGGTGGACTACCTGCAGAAGCACCACGACCGCATCGTGGACCTGCACGTCAAAGATCGCAACAGGAACCACGACAATCTTCCTTTCGGAAAGGGCGAAACGCCGATCAAGGAAGTGCTGCAGTTACTCAGTAAGAATAAGTGGAAGATACCGGCTAACATCGAGTACGAATACAAAGGCGAAGACTCGGTGGCAGAAGTCAGGAAGTGTTACGAGTACATGAAGCAGGCACTCGCGTAGCATCTATGTGATCCCATGGCCACATCCAAAGTTCCCTACCCCCGTCCGCTCGGAACACCCAGCCGCGTGCGCTATTGGGTGATCGTGTTCGCCGTCGCTCTGGCGGTGGTCACTTACATCGACCGCGTCTCTATCTCCTTCGCCGCGCCGGCGATCTCTCGCGATCTCGGCCTGGATTCCGTGCAGATGGGGTGGGTGCTGTGGGCCTTCGCGTGGGCGTACGCGATCTTCGAAATTCCCGGCGGCTATCTGGGCGACCGGATGGGTCCGCGCGGCGTGCTGATGCGGATCGTGCTGTGGTGGAGTTTCTTCACGGCAGCCACCGGATGGGTCTGGAACTTCTCGTCGCTGATGGTGACGCGGTTCCTGTTCGGCGCGGGCGAGGCGGGCTGCTTTCCGAATCTGACCAAGGCCTTCACCACGTGGCTGCCCGGCCGGGAACGCGTTCGCGCGCAGAGCATCATGTGGCTGGCGGCTCGCTGGGGCGGTGCGTTCACCCCGCCGCTGGTCAAAATGGTGATGGATTACATGGGCTGGCGCCACGCGTTCGAAGTCTTCGGCGCGATGGGGATCGTGTGGGCGGTGCTGTTTTACCGCTGGTATCGCAACGACCCGATGGAGAATCCCAAGCTGAACGCCGGCGAGCGTGAGTTGCTGCGGCAATCGGCCGCGAATGCCGAGGGCCACGGCGACGTGCCGTGGGCAAAGTTCGTGCGGAGTCCGCGCGTGTGGCTGCTGTGCGCGCAGTATTTCTGCCTGTCGTACGGCTGGTATTTTTACATCACGTGGCTGCCGACCTATTTAAAGGAAGGGCGCAATCTGAATCTCAGCGACATGGCGTGGTTCGGAATCGTGCCGCTGCTGTTCGGCGGACTGGGGAATCCGGCGAGCGTGTTCGTAGCGTCGCGGTTGCTGCCGAAGCTCGGCAGTGTGCGGCAGACGCGGCGCACGATGGCGTATATCGGCTTCACGGGCGCGAGCGGCTTCCTGGTGCTATCGACTTTTTTGAGCGATCCGCTGATTGCCGTATTCGCGATTGGGATGGCGAGTTTCTGCAACGATCTGGTGATGCCGGGCGCGTGGGCGTCGGCGATGGACATAGGCGGGAAGCACGCGGGCTCGCTCTCGGGTGCGATGAATATGGCGGGAAACATCGGCGGCTCGCTGGCTCCGCTGGCGATCGGGTACATCTTGCGGTGGACGCATCATAATTGGAATCTGACGTTCTACGTGTCGGCGGCGGTCTATTTGATGGGGATCGTGTGCTGGCGCTTCCTCGATCCCGTGACTCCGCTTGAGGTTGAAGAGGCTTAGTTCGGACCAGAGTGCCCACCGCCCCCTTGAAGGACACACTCCAATCAGAGCCGCGACCGTGAGGGAGCGGTGGTCGCGCGACCACCGCTCCGTAACCGTCGCGGCTCTGACTGGGGGTCGATCTTCATCGCCTACGGTGGTGTGACTGCTTGTCAACCCGTACCTTAGTATTGCGGCAAATCGCCACGGTACTGATTTTCTTAAAGATCTTGCCACATTCGCCGATGAGGTGATTTAATTTCTGAAAAGGGGATACGCTGTGTTCCGTTCCAAGACTGCCTCGTTGTGCCTTGTCCTGTTCTCGTGCGGCCTGCTGACTGCCCAGCAAGCGCCGCGCATTCACCGACCGATTGATGCCGCGCGACTTCATCGCCTGCCGCGCACGACTCATCCGCTCACGGCCACAGGCCGCGATCTTGGACGGGCGACCGCGGAGTTGCCGATGGAGCGCATCCAGATGCAGTTGGCGAGCAGCCCGGAACAGCAGGCCGCGCTCGAACAGTTGATCGCGGCGCAGCATGATCCCGCGTCTCCCGAGTTCCAACAGTGGCTTACGCCAGAGCAGTTCGGCGAGCGCTTCGGTCCGGCGCAGCAGGATATCGACAAGGTGGCAGGCTGGCTGCAGGACAACGGCTTCAAGGTCGTGGCGGTGGGCGCGGGACGGCGGACGCTGGAATTCAGCGGGACGGCCGGGCAGGTTGAGCGCGCTTTCCACACGCAGATGCGGCACTACGAAGTGAACGGCGTGCGGCATCTGGCGAACGGAAGCGACATCGCGATTCCGGAAGCGCTCGCTCCGGTGATCGGCGGGATTGCCTCGCTGCACGATTTTCATCACAAGCCGATGCATAAGGTGCTGCCGCTAACGAATTTGAGCAGCGGATCGCACGGCATCAGCCCCTATGATTTCGCGACGATTTATAACGTGACGCCGCTCTGGAATGCGAACTTCGATGGGACGGGCCAATCGATAGCGATCGCGGGACGGACGAACATCAAACTCACCGATGTCACGAGTTTCCGCAGCCAGTTCGGTCTCACGGGCAACAACACGCAGGTCATTCTGAACGGCAAGGATCCCGGGATCGTCAATTCCGGGGAAGAGACGGAGGCGGTGCTCGACGTCGAGTGGTCGGGGGCGGTGGCCAAAGGCGCGGCGATCAAGTTCGTGGTTTCCGCGAGCACGAATACGTCGGACGGCGTGGACCTCTCGAATCAGTACGTCGTCAACAACAATCTGGCGGCCGTGATGAGCGTCAGCTTCGGCGCGTGCGAAGCGTCGATGGGCTCGAGCGGCAACGCGTTCTACAACGCGCTCTGGCAGCAGGCCGCGGCGCAGGGCATTTCGGTGTTCATCAGCGCGGGCGACTCCGGTTCCGCGGGCTGCGACAATCCCGGTTCGAACTCCCCGGCGAGCCACGGCTTGGGCGTGAACGGGCTGGCGTCGACGCCGTATAACGTGGCGGTCGGCGGGACGACGTTCGACGATGCGAACGCCGCGGCGTACTGGCGGACGACGAATGCTTCGAACGGCTCCTCGGCGATCGGTTACATTCCGGAGAAAACGTGGAACGAGAGCGTCTACACAAGCGCGAATGCGACGACCAATAATCTGTACGCGGGCAGCGGCGGCGTGAGTTTGTTCTATGCAACGCCTTCGTGGCAAACGGGCACGGGCGTTCCGACTGGCGATCCGGCGGCGCCGGCGCAGCATCACCGTTATCTGCCCGACGTCTCGCTGAGCGCGGCGGGACACGATGGATATCTGATCGTGAAAGAGGGCGGGCTCTATCTCGTCGGCGGGACTTCGGCGTCGTCTCCCGCGTTTGCCGGGCTGATGGCGATCGTCGATCAGTACACGGGCGGGCGCAACGGCAATCCGAATCCGCGGCTCTACTCGCTGGCGAAGCAGATGCCGGCGGCATTCCACGATGTCACCAGCGGGACGATCGCGGTCCCGTGCGCCGGCGGATCGGCAGGGTGCTCGACAGCGGCGCCGGCCAGCAACGTCGGCGTGACGAACGGCTACAACGCGGGCGTGGGGTACGATCTCGCGACGGGGCTCGGCTCGGTCGACGCGTATTCGCTGGCGTTCAATTGGGGCGCGCGTCCGGCGGCCGGTCCGTCGATCACGGCGCTGACTCCGAATCCGATGACGGCGTCGAGCGCGAACCAGACGTTGACGATCACGGGCAGCGGGTTCGTGAGCGGCGCGACGGTGCAGGCGTCGTATTCGGGATTCAGCACGACGCTGACTGTCGCGAGCGTCTCGGCCACCCAGATTCAGGCGACGATCAACACGGGTGCGACGGCGCGCACGTGGAGCATCACAGTGACGAATCCGGGCGGCGCGGCATCGCTCGCGGCGGCGCTGAATGTGGTGGCGCCGGCGACAAACCCGGTGATCGCGAGCGTGACGCCGAATCCGCTGACCGGGTCGAACGCGGGCCAGGTGATTACCATCAACGGGAGCGGCTTCCAATCGGGAGCGGCGCTGAAGGTGGTCGTGGGGTACGCGGGCGGCACGCCGGTTACGTTGCAGGGCAGCAGTCAGGTGGCGTTCGTGAGCAGCACGCAGGTGTTGGCGCTGATCACGGTCGGGACGACGGCGCGCACGTGGACGGTCCAGGTGGTCAACCCGAGCGGGTTGGCGTCGAACGTGGCGAATCTGCAGGTGGTTGCGGCGCCCGCGATCACGTCGCTGAGTCCGAATCCGATGGCGCGGTCGGCGTCGAACCAGACGCTGACAATCAACGGGTCGGGCTTCCAGACGGGCGCGCGCGTGGTGCTGAAGAGCGGGACGCAGACGATCACGGCGGCGATCCCGTCGTCGAGCGCGACGAAGTTGCAGGCGACGGTGAATGTGGGTGCCGTGGCTCGCACGTGGACCGTGCAAGTGGTGAACGCGGACGGGACAGGGTCGAATTCCGCGAGTTTGACGGTGAATTAGCGGACGGCCCTGAGGGTCAGAGCGCCGAGCCCATTGCCACGCGCGCGACGCTCCCCTGAAAATGACGCTCAAAAAAAACGATCGTACATTTTCATCCCTTGTTGTGCCCCGAACCGGGCCATGAAAAACTCCGTTGAAGAACACACTCCATCGGAGCCGCGACGGTTACGGAGAGGTGGTCACTTGAAAGGCGCTCGGCGCTCCCTCGCTCGCCAAAGCGCGAGTCACAGTCGCGCCTCCCATCGGGGAGGTCCGTCCTACACAATCACCGTGATCCTGGAGAAGCCTTCCGCGAAACTCGGCGGGACGAGTTTGGCGGCCATCTTCGCCAGGGCGTCGGCGGGGACGATGCGATGGCGGCGAGCGTTGCGCGCGAGGCAGACATCCAAAGGTATGTCGAAAAAGACCGCCTCGACTTTGGCGCCGTGGGCGCGGGCGATTTCGATGTACGGTGCGCGCTCTTCGGGAATCAGGCTGGTCGCGTCGATGTAGGTCACGGGGCGCCCGATCGCGAGGCGCTGTTCCAGCAGGAAGCGAATCGTCTCGAAGACGCGGACGTGAATCGTCTGATCGGTTTCGTCGTCCGCGAGCAGCTTGCGAACCGCGTCGGACGAAAGACCGGCGGCTCCCATCCGTTCCAGATACGTGGATTTGCCGGAGCCAGGCAGACCCACGAGCACCACGATGCGCATCAGCCCCCAGGATAGCGAACTGCTACCTTAATCAGGATGACTCCGCTGACCACCAACCAACTCCGCGGCTTCTGGGCCGCGTGGGGCGGCTGGGCGCTCGATGGGATGGACTCGTTTCTTTACGCGCTCGTGCTGGTGCCGGCACTGCGCGAATTGTTGCCGCGCTCCGGAATTCCGGCCACGCAGGCCAACACGGGCTATTACGGCGGCGTACTGTTCGCGATTTTTCTGCTGGGTTGGGGCTTCGCATTTCTGTGGGGTCCGTTGGCGGACCGCTTCGGGCGCGTGCGCACGCTGGTGCTGACGATCGTGTGCTATTCGCTGTTCACGTTTCTCGGATGCGCGGCGACTACCGTGTGGCAGCTTGCGGCATTTCGCTTTCTGGCCGGGATCGGGATCGGCGGCGAGTGGACGATCGGCGGCGTGTTCGTCGCGGAGGAGTGGCCCGAGTCGCGGCGCAAACAAGGCGCGGCGTGGATGCACACGGGCTATTACTTCGGCACGTTCCTGGCGGCGATCGTCAACTACACGGTGGGGTCGCACTATGGGTGGCGGGCGGTGTTCGCGGTCGGGGGAACGCCCGCGCTGCTGGTCGCGTTCATTCGCTACGGCGTGCGCGAATCGGCGCGTTGGGAAAAGCGCGTCGAGCGCGTGTCGGCGCGCGATGCGTTCCTTGCGCTGTTCGGCGCGGAGTACCGGAGACGGACACTGGTGAATGCGTCGCTGCTCTTCATCTCGATGGTCGGGCTGTGGGCCGGGTCGGCGTACGTACCGTCGTCGATCACGTTCCTGGCGGGGCGCGAAGGATACAGCGCAGGCGACGCGTCGCGGCTCGCGTCGTGGGCGACGATGCTGCTCTCGACGGGCACGATACTCGGGTGCCTCATGCTGCCGGCGCTCGCGGAACGGCTCGGACGGCGCGGCGCGCTCGCGTTCTATTTCCTACTGATGTTCGGCTTTATCGCACTCGGGTTCGGCTACGTTTTCTACCGGACGTCGAACGCGCTGCCGTGGTTTATGACGTGCCTGTTCTTCCTCGGCGTGGGCGGCGCGAATTTTTCGGTGTACACGCTGTGGCTGCCCGAGCAGTACCGCACCGAGTGCCGCGGCAGCGCGTTCGCGTTCGCGACTTCGTTCGGGCGATTTCTGGCGGCGGGGATCACGTTTCTTGTCGGCGCGGGCGTCTCGCGGATGCACACGATCGGCACGCCGGTCGCGCTTACGTCGATCGCGTTCCTCGTCGGACTCGCGCTGCTGCCGCTCGCGGTGGAAACTAAAGGCAAGGAGCTTCCCGCGTGAATCTCGCGCATCTTTTCGATCTCTCGTTGATTGGCCGTCGCGATGCCGTGGCGCTCGAATTCCA
>JAOAPT010000652.1 GCA_025463045.1 Candidatus Solibacter sp. | reverse complement strand
GCAGAGCGCGGTCGGCCCGAACACCTGTCCGACCATTGCCGCACGGGGTCGTGTGGGCGACGGCCGCGGTGATTCCCAGGATGAAGCTCATCGTGGATTCGCCGCTATCGATCGGCATTTCCCACGCTGCGGAGCCCAAGGTGAAGACTGAATGAAGGTGCACGATACACCGGGAGCCAAGGTCGGTTTGCTTAGGCCATCCACCGGGTTGAACACGCCGAACGGTCCGGCATTCAGCGGCCCGACGATCCCGTTGGTAACCAGGTCGCTGGTGATGATATCGGTCCGATCGCCCGGCGAGGTAGGTGATAGCCCGGCGGTTACGGAGACTTGTCGCCTTATCCCTCGAACACTTGCAGGCGGTTACGCCCGAGCTGGTGCCGCCGACCTGGAGCCGATTGTAGATCCCACTAAACGTCGGCACCCGGGTCGCTAAGTGTCTGCGGGTGCACTTATCCGCAGGGATTCACGCTGCCCGGCTACTGACATATAATCAGGACCTTGCCCCTACAGCCAGTGGCGGAATCCGAGCGTTACCGTCCAATCGACGTGTTGCGGGGACTGGCGCTTTTCGGGGTGCTGCTGATCAACTTACTCGGCATGTTCCGCGTGTCGCTCTTCCGGCACTTCCATGAGTTCCACACCGATCCGGGCGCGCTCAATCATCTGGTGGATGACTTCGCGGCCGCATTTGTGGAATTCAAGGCATTTACTTTGTTCTCGTTTCTGTTCGGCGTCGGGACGGCAATTCAGGCGGAGCGGTGCGCGGCGCGCGGGGTGCCGGTGACCGGCTTTCTGGCGCGGCGGTTCCTGGTACTGCTAGGAATCGGGGCGTGCCACATGTTCCTGATTTGGAACGGGGACATCCTGGTGCTTTACGCGGTGTGCGGGCTGCTGATCGCGGGCACCCTGCGGCTGCCGGCGCGGGTGCTTGCCCTGCTCGGTGTGGCGGCGATCCTGCTGCCCAATTTCGTGTCGCTCACGTTCGGTTTTCCGGAGGGGGCGGCGATGCGGGCTCAGGCGCTCGCCGACGCTCGGGTTTACGCCCACGGCAGCTATCCGGAGATCGTCGCCTTCCGGTGGAGCGAGACATGGCACTTCATCGCGCCGATTCTGTGGAGCGTACTGCCGCGGACCGCGGGCCTGATGTGGTGGGGCGCGGCGGCGTGGTGTGCCGGCCTGCTCTGCCGGCGGGGATTGTTGTGGGCGGTGCTGCTCGCCGGCGGGGCGATCGGCGGAGGAACGTCGGTGGCGCACGCGCTGGCCCAATCGGCGGGACGGCCGTCGCCGGTGCCCGAGGGTTGGGCGGACCTGATCTCGATCATACCGCTGGCTTTCGCTTATGCCGCGGCGGTCTTGCTGTGGCTGCGGCCGGGCCGGCTTGGCGCCTTCGCGGCGGCCGGACAAATGGCGCTCACCAACTACCTCACGCATTCGGTGGTGCTGGGGTTCATCTTTTACGGCTACGGCTTCGGGCTGTTCGACCGTACCGGTCCGGCGGCGGGTTTCGCGATGGCTTGCGCCTTGTTCGCGGTGCAGCTCGTCGTGAGTGTGATGTGGCTGCGGCGGTACCGTTTCGGGCCGGTCGAGTGGGTTTGGCGTTCGCTGACCTATGGGCGACGGCAGCCGTTTCGCCGCCTTCAAAAATAGGCTTGCAAAAAGGCGAATAAAAGGCGAACATAGGGCATGGCACTCGTGGGGATCGCACGCATGGCTTCCCAGAGCGAATTGCTCGAAGCCAAGCGCAGCGTGGAGTATTTCGAGATTCCGGCGCGGAGCATCCTGAACCGCACCAAACCGAACATGCCGTTTCGCTGGACGATCAACCCTTACCGGGGCTGCGAGATCGGCTGTAAGTATTGCTATGCGCGCTATGCGCATGAATTCATGGAGCTCGACCCAACCGACTTCGAGGACAAAATCTACGCGAAGGCCGCCCCGGCGCATCTGCTGCGGCAGGAATTGGGGCGCGTACAAAATAAGGACGAAGGGATCGCGATCGGGACGGCTACCGACCCATACCAGCCGGCCGAACGCCGCTTTCTGCGCACGCGCGCGATCCTCGAAGTCTTCGCCAAGGAACGCGGTTGGCACATCGGCCTGATCACCAAGAGCGACCTGATCGTGCGGGATCTGGACCTGCTGAAGGAGATCTCGCGGCGTAACGTGTTCACGGTCCACATCACGGTGACGACGGTGGATGAAAAGCTGGCGCGCCTGATCGAGCCGCGTGCGCCTCGCCCGGAACTGCGGCTGCAGGCGGTGCAGCAACTGCGGTCGGCGGGTGTGGCGGTCGGCGTCAATCCGAACCCGATCATGCCGGGCATCACCGATTCCGACGCTTCGCTGGACCGGGTCGCGCGTGCGGCGCGCGATCACGGCGCGATGACCCTCGGCGGCGGCTCGCTCTACCTCCCCGGAGCCGCCCAGAAGGTCTTCTTCCCGTTCCTGGAGAAGGAATTTCCGCACCTGGCGGCCCGCTATCGCGAGACGTTCGAGAACAATATTCACCTGAGCAAGGCTTACAAGGACGGGCTGCGCGAACGGGTCAACCGCATCCGCGAGCGGTATGGGCTGGCCAGCGGCACGATCGAGTACCGGCCCGAACTTTGGGCTGAAGAGGAGCAACTCGAACTCTTCCCCACGGGCTGAGCCAGGCTACAGACTCGGGTTACAGTAGCTCTGAGTGAATCTTTCCGAATTCGATTTCCACCTGCCGGACGAACTGATCGCGCAGGAGGCGCTGGCCGATCGCGCCGCCTCGCGCATGCTGGTGGTCCATCGCGCCGAAGGGAGGTGGGAGGATCGCAGCTTCCGCGATCTGCCCGAGTTTCTCACGCCGGGCGATTGCCTGGTGCTGAACGATTCGCGAGTTTTCCCCGCCCGTCTTTTTGGGCATCGCGCCGGGGTTCATTCACTGCCGGTGGGGAAGAACAATCCCAAGCGGAACGAGTTCCTCTCGGGTGCGGTGGAGGTCTTCCTGCTGCGGAGCGTTTCGACCGACGGGCGCGATTGGCAGGCGCTGGTCCGCCCCGGCCGGAAAATGCGAACGGGGGAGCGAATCGCGTTTCCCGAGGGCCTGGAAGGCGAGATCATCGCGCGCGGGGAATTCGGCGAGCGCACGGTCCGCTTTCACGGGGCGGACGATCTGTACGCGGCGTTCGACCGGATCGGGCACGTCCCGTTGCCGCCGTACATCAAGCGCGACGATTCGCCGGAGGATCGCGAGCGCTATCAGACTGTCTTTGCGCGGGAAAAGGGCTCGGTCGCGGCGCCGACGGCGGGGCTGCACTTCACTCCGGAGGTGCTGGCTCGCTGCCGGGCCGCGGGGGCGGAGCTCGCGTATGTCACGCTTCACGTGGGACTGGGCACCTTCCAGCCGCTGCATCAGGAGGTGGTCGAGCAGGTGAAGCTGCACACGGAGCACTTCCGGATTGCTCCGGAGAATGCCGCGCGGATAGCGGCTGCAAGGCGCGTGGTCGCGGTCGGGACGACGAGTGTGCGGACGCTGGAGACGGCGGCGCGGGATGGGGCTCTCGAAGGCGAGACGGACATCTTTCTCTATCCAGGGATTCCGTTCCGGCGGACCGGGGCGATGCTGACGAACTTTCACTTGCCGCGGACGAGTTTGCTGGTGTTGGTCGCGGCGTTCGCGGGAAGGGATTTGATTCTGGATGCGTACCGGCACGCGGTAGAGGCGAGGTATCGCTTTTATTCGTACGGGGATTGCATGCTGATCGTGTGAGTTGATTCTTCGCTTGCGTCGAGCGCATTGGCCGCTTCGTTCGACTGCGGGCAAACCCTCGCGGCGCTCCATCGACGAACACGCTCCCATCCGAGATGCGCGATCGCTTTGCTTACACGTTATTTCAGGGGGAGAGCGCATCCGAGCCGCGACCGTAAGGGAGCGGTGGTCGCGTGACCACCGCTCCCTTACCGTCGCGGCTCCGATTGGTGTGCGTTCTTCAACGCAGCGCCGAGCCCCCGCCAAGTCAAGTGCGCAGTGGGGGCTTGTTCTACAACGGAGTCGTTCGGTGCCGCACCAAAGAGATGAAGATGCCGATCGCTTTGGTCGCGTCATTTGAAGGCCGATTGAAGGCCGATTTTTTCATGGGGGTTGGCGGGTGAACGCCTGGACAGGCCAGGAGGAGGCCCATCCTACTTACGCGGTCCCGGTTTTGAAGGGGATTACCGTCGCGGTCGGGGGCTCGATGGCTTGCAGGACGCGCTCGAGCTCTTTTTCCTGGACGGGCTTGGCGAGAACGAAGCGG
>JAOAPT010000738.1 GCA_025463045.1 Candidatus Solibacter sp. | reverse complement strand
GCTCTTCCCGCGAAGAGGTCAAGCGCTGCATCGATTACATGAAGGCCGCGCTCGCGTAGCGCGCTATTTCTTTTCCAATCCGTCCAGCACCAGATAGCGGCCCCGGTGCGATTCCGTCTCGACGCGGGTCTCCACGTCGATCCGCAGGAACTGCACCGGACCGCCCGCGTTCGCCGCCGGCCACTTGGGCAGCGACCCGCCGTTCGGATTTCCGGTCTTCACGAAATTCGCGAAGTACGCGCGCATCGTGTCCGACACTTTGTAGTCGTCCGGCGTCCACTGGTAAACCTTGTTGGTGGCCAGATTCCCCATCGCGTACTCGATTTCCGCGGAATGCGCCGCGCCTTTACTGCCCGGCCTGGGGCGCGTGTAGAAGTAGCGGTACACGGGTTTGCCGCCCGTCTTGCCCGCGGCGTCGATCCACTTCCACGTGCCGTACGCGATGAACCGGTCGCTTGCCAGGTCCGTCGCAGCCTGCATCACTTCGTCGTCGGTCGCCGGCGCGTACTCCGCCAGCACGGCCTTGTCATTGTCGCGATAGAGGCGCGTTACGGCCTTCTCGAAATTCTCGCGCGTCGGCGGCACATCACGGCCGAGCACACTTCGTCCGTCCTGCTCCTGCGAATTCCAGCCGGCGAGCAGGGGCACGTGCGCCTGTTTGCCCGCGTCGAAGATCGAGCGCGGGGATTCCGACAGAAAGTAGCCGTCGATGGTCGTTCCGAAGCGCCCCGCGCCGGGCTTGCCCCCCGCCTCCAGCAGTTCCGCCGCCGGGATCGCGCGCAGCGCCGCGATTCCCGCAGCGTTCACCGTGGCGGCGAACTTCGTCCCTTGTTCCTCGGCCTGCGCCAGCGGTACCGGCGCGAGTGTCGCCACGATCGACCCGCTCTCGCCGATCGCGCCGGCGATCAAGTCGCGCGAAAGCGAGGACGCCATCTGCGCGCTCACCGAAATCGACCCCGCCGATTCTCCAGCGATGGTCACCCGCTTGGGGTCGCCGCCGAACACCGCGATATTTTCCTTCACCCACACCAGAGCGGCGTGCTGATCCAGGAACGCCCAGTTGCCCGATGCGTGGTGCGGGGATTCCTTGGTCAACTCCGGATGCGCCATGAACCCGAAGATACCCAAACGATAATTTACCGTCAGCGTGACAATTCCTTCGCGCGCGAGACTCTCGCCCGCATACCGGGCTTCCGATCCGTCGCCGCCCACGAAGCCGCCGCCGAAGAAGTACACCAGCACCGGGAGTTTTTCCCTGGCCGATTTCGCCGGCGTCCAGACGTTCAGGTACAGGCAATCCTCGCTCATTCCGTTGGAGCGGAAAACCATATCCGAAAACAACGCCTGCTGCATGCAGCGCGGGCCGAACTGCTTCGTTTCGCGCACGCCCGTCCACTTTTTTACCGGCTGTGGCGCGGCCCATCGCAGATTTCCGACGGGCGGTTCCGCGAAGGGTATCCCTTTAAACTCGCGGACACCCGAGGGCGTGGGGCCTGCTCCTTCGATCGTTCCGCTCGCGACCTTCACGCGATCCGCGCCGTGTGCCCTCGCTGCCAGGAAGAGCGCCATGCCAATCACTCCAAGAGTTTTCCGTTGCATCGCGGCCCGATTATAGCAACCGTCACGGCGCCTCTTCTCGCTGGGGAATACAATGCGTACGTGACTCGACGAACTCTCCTCGCTTCCGCACTCGCGCCGCTGGCCGCCCGGATTGGGGCGCAGACCTCGCCCGCGCGCATCCAGCGCTGGGACCTCTTCGAAATCGCTCTCGACGGGCCGCGCGACGGGAACCCGTTCCTCGACGTGCCGTTCTCCGCGGAATTCCGGCAGCAGCACCGCACGATCGCCGTCGATGGCTTCTACGATGGCGAGGGCCGCTACAAGGTTCGCTTCTCCCCGGATGCCGAAGGCGAGTGGAGCTACGTGACGCGCAGTCCGCACCGCGAACTCGAGGGCAAGACCGGGAGTTTCGTCTGCACTCCGGCCGCGGGCAAGAATCACGGGCCCGTGGCGGTCCGCGGTTCCTGGGATTTCGCGTACGCCAACGGCGCTCCCTATCTTCCTTTTGGCACGACGTGCTACGCGTGGACGCACCAGCCCGATCCGCTGCAGGACCAGACCGTCGCCACGCTGCGCGATGCCCCGTTCAACAAGATGCGCATGTGCATCTTCCCCAAGTGGTACGAGTACAACCGCGATGAACCGCGCCTGTTCCCGTTCCCCCGCACCGCCGGCCAGAACGATTACACGCGCTTCGTCCCCGAGTTCTTCCACAATCTGGAACGACGCATCCTCCAGCTACAGGCCCTCGGCATCGAAGCGGACCTGATCCTCTTCCATCCCTACGATCACTGGGGTTACGCATTGATGCCGCCCGAGGTCGACGATCGCTACCTTCGCTACGTGGTAGCGCGCCTCGCCGCGTTTCGTAACGTGTGGTGGAGCGTCGCCAACGAATGGGATCTGGTCAAAGGCAAGAAGCCCGCCGATTGGGATCGCTACTTCCGCATCCTCCAGGAGCGCGACCCCTACGCGCGCCTGCGCTCGATTCATCACAGCGTCGTCATGTACGATCACGGCAAACCGTGGGTCACTCACCTTTCCGTGCAGGGCGACGATTTCGCGAAGACCGGCGAGTGGCGCAGCGCATTTCGCAAGCCGGTGATCTTCGACGAGTGCAAGTACGAAGGCAATATTCCGAAGCGCTGGGGCGACATCTCCGCCCAGGAGTTGACGCGCAGATTCTGGCTCGGCACCGCCGCGGGAGCATATGTCGGCCATGGCGAAACGTATCTCGATGCGCACGACATTCTATGGTGGTCGAAGGGCGGCGTGCTGCACGGGGAGAGTCCGCGCCGCATCGCTTTCCTTCGCACGATTCTGGAAGCGGCGCCGCAGGAAGGCCTGGCGCCGCTCAATCCCGCCTACTACCCCTGCGTCGCGAAAGCCGGCGAGTACTACCTCTTCTACCTCGACTATCACCAGCCCGCGCTCGCCGATTTCACGCTGCCCGCCGAGGCGCGCTTCGAGGCCGACATCATCGACCCGTGGGAAATGAAGATCACGCGCGCCGAGTCGACTTACTCGGGCAAGTTCCAGTTGAGGATGCCAGGTAAGCCGATGCAGGCGGTACGCTTCCGCAAGGTGTAGTCTACTTACTGCGACAGGCGCAGAATCTGCGACGCGATCTGCTGGAATGCGCCCGGGAGGCCGCTCGCGCTCACATTGAAGTACATCCCCGACGTCTGCCCCACCTGAAAGACGCTGTTCCCGGATGAATCTTTATAGCTCGGATCGTTGGCAAGGCGCGCCAGCCAGTCCGCGTCCAGCGGCTCACCCGTGCTTTCATTCAGCCCGATCACGAACAGTACCGGCCGGATCGCGGTGTCCTGCCGGATCGCCGTCGCGATGTTGTCGGCGACATTGAATGCCGCGTAGCGCACGCTCCGCGGATTATTCGTATTGTTGCCGGGCGCTGGGTATACCCCAGAAATCGTAGAAAACGGACCGAGTGCCGGCGATACCGTCGGATTGTCGACCGGCATCACCGAGTTCGGGAAGGTCGATATGTCGCTCTGGATGTTGTCCGGGTTGCCTGCGAAACTGCAACCCGTGTTGTTCGTCACTGGCGTCTTGTCCGCGCCCGTGCTTGCCCACTGCGTCTTATTGATGCCGAAAGTGTGGAACGAACTCGTGTCGGTGGGCGGAGGCCATTGTGCGGCGCTCGACCCGACGTTAGCTCCCAGCCACCCATTCTTCACGCTGGAGTTACAGGGGCTGGAATTCATCGTGAACTGTCCTGGGAAAGCGCTAGGACGGCCGTCGGTCAACAGCACGATTACGTTCAACGATCCCGTCTGATTGAGTTGCTTCAACTGGTAGTACGCTTGCCACAAGCCGTCCGACGTATTCGTGCTGCTGGAGTTGTCGAAGGGAATGTTGTTGATTGCAGTTCCGATACTCGGCGTGCTGGTCTGGAACGCCAGTTTGGGCGCGTAGTCCAGCTTCCAATTACCGCCGAAGCTCACCATGCCGACATAATCACGGCCATCGACGAAAACCGAAGTCGTGGAGTTCGCGACGAACGTAGTCAGCGCGTTCTTGATCGACGTGTCGGCTCCGCCGTTGACCACCGATCCCGATCGGTCGACTGCGATCATCAGCGTCACGAAGCGCACCTTCACGCTGGCCTGCGCTGCCACACGACTTTTCGTGACGCCGATGACGCGCAGGAACAGCATCGGCACGTCGTAAGCCGCGTGAACATAGATCGTGCGCGTTCGGGAGGCATCCTCACTCGGAGTCGAGTCGTAGTAAATCTTCGTCGATCCCCAGTAATTCGACGGATAGTTCGCGTTGAAGAAGCGCTGCGCCGAATCTTTGATATTGTTCACCTGCGTGAGGTTCGTCAGGTCGGTACTTCGCTCCAGCATGTTGCCGCTGCCGATCGCCGCCGCGTCCACCGCTGCCTGCAGGCGCGCTTTGACGTTGTACAGCACACTGAAATCGACGGCCAGCCCGACGACAGGGATCAGCACCAGCGCGGTCAGAGTGACATACACCGTGGTGAAGCCCTTGCGATTCGATTGCTTCATGACGCTCTCCTCGGCGCTGCTAGAAAATCGTGCGCGCATAAACCTGCGGCTGGCCGGAAAGCCCGGGAACGTCCAGTTCCGGCGTCTGGTTGAACATCTCGCAGACGTACGCGAACTCGCCGGCTTTCAGGGCCAGAATCGGATCGAAATTCGATGTCCGCGTGGTGGACGTGCGGCCCTGGTCTTTCACGCTCACGCTCGATGAAGTCGTCGGAGTCGGCGTGCCGAACTGGCTGCCGGCAATCGAGGTACTGCCCACCGTCAACTGCTCTATGAACACCGTCTTGCCGAGATTCGCGCAGGTTTGACCCGCGGGAATGCCCACCGTGGCGTTCGCCGCGTCGCAATCGACCTGCTGGATCAGCTTGATTTTGGAGAGCACGATCAGGCTCTTGCCCGTGCTCGACAGGTCGAAGCCGGAAGCCAGTGTCTGTGCGTTCGCCTGCGGTCCCGTATTGCGGAAATCAATTCCGCGGATATACATATGCCCGAGATCGCGCGTGATTTGCGACATCTGTATGCTGCGAATCAGCCGGAAGCCGAAAATGAACGTGCCCAGCAATAACGGAATCAGGAACGTCAGCGAGAGCGCGAATTCCACCATCGCCACACCCCGCCGTTCTGAGAGTACCCCTGGTTTTCTCATGGCTACTCCGTTTTGGTGATGCAAGGCAAGGCGCCCGGCACCGCCTCCATGATGTCGTAGGCGCGTGCCCACACCAGCGGGTTCTGATTCAAACGCTGGTAAGGCGCGATCGCCTTGAACTGATACCCCTCCACGGAAACCTGCACGATGTTGCCGTGATCGTTGTTGCTTACCGCCCCTGTTACCGGATTCTGGAAATGCACGTGTATCTGGGCCGATGTGGTCGTGCTGTTGAGGAATCCCAAGGCATTCTTCTTGACTACGGCCTTGATGGAATCGTCCTGGCATGGGCCCGTGTCATTGGCGCCGGTGATGGCATAGCGGACGCCCTCCCGTACCGCATGCTGAAAAGTGCTGCGGAGGAAGATCACCATCGAAAGGTCGAGGAGTAGAAACAGAATCCCGAACAAAGGAACGATAATCAGCGCTGCTTCCAGAACCTCCGCTCCCCTGCGGCCCCGTCCTCTGTGATTCTTACTGGGTGCCATACACTGATTTATACAGTGGTATGTCTGCCATTACTAGCCTGACAAAGGTTTCCTGTCACGTGGCAGCGTCGGTGTGTTCACCTACGTTATTTCAAACGCCCGCAAAAGCGCGACGCGGACGTCCTGCATGACGCAATAAGTACCGTAACCAGGAACACTCCTTAGGATGGTTTGGCCGGGCTCAATCGTCTTATAGAACTAAGTTATCGCCAGTCCCCGATTGCAACAAACCCCGCCCAATAGAAGGGATGTGTGCTCTCTCCCGCTGCCCGCCGCGCGCGCAGTCGCGTCAGGTCCGCGGCGCGGATCGCCTCCGCCGTCCCTTGCCGCTCCACAAATCGCGACCGGTAAAGAGCCGTCATCCAGTCCTGCGCATCGCGATCGCGCACCGGCCACAGGCTGACCACCAGGGTGCGCGCGCCCGCTTCCTGGAACGCACGGCGCAGACCGAGCACGCCTTCTCCATCCGCGATATCGCCGACGCCCGTGTCGCACCCGGAAAGCACCACCCACTCGGTATTCTCCAGATCCAGCGAGGCGATCTCTTGGGCGGTGAGCACTCCATCTTCTTCGTCGCGCGCCGCGCTTTGCCGCCGGTTCGCGCCGGCCAGCGCCAGGCCCGAGCGCACCAGCGGATTCTCTCGCGCCGCGCCGGTCTCCGGGCACGCGGCATCGAGGAAGAAGCCGTGCGTCGCCATGTGCAGGACGCGTTTACCGGCGGCGGCATTCTTCACCGCGCCCTCGGTCGCCCCTGCTCCGGTCAACTCCTGCGCCCGCCAACCGCGGCTCCTCCAGATCTTGAGGATCGCGTCCGCTTCCGCTTGGGAGGCGGGAAGCGAGCCGAACTGCATCCGGCCGAACTCCGCGCAGGCGGAATGAGCGCCGCGATATTCGCTGCCACCTCCGCCGGCCGCCGGCGTCGATTGAAAAAGTGGATTGGCGACGGCGAGCAATTCGGCGCCGCGCGTCACCGCGGCGGGTGCGGCGAGATCCCGCTCCGCCGAAAGCATATGCGTCAACGGCCCGCTTTCCACCAGGTATCCGCCGGCCGCCGCCGGCAGCGCCGCCATATTCACCAGTTGTAGCGCTCCGTCCGGCACGACGAAGACGCGCCGCGCGCCCGTCAAATGCCGTCGCAGCGGATCCCACACCGCCGCGCGCAGCGCAGTTCCCGCCTTGCGATACTCTTCCTCGTTCGCCCGGCCCGCGCGTCCGAGCGACGTGCGCTCGCGCTCCATCTGCGCGCGCCATGCCGTCGCCAGTTTTTCGATGCCCTCGGCGGCGCCGAGCGGCACCACGACCGGCACTCCGTCGCGTCCCAGGACGAACGCCATGTATGCCGCCGCCGTTTTTCCGCCGGTATAGCTCTTGCGCTCGAAGCGGCGGAAGGCCACCAGCCCACTGCCCGCCGGCAGCGACGCGCGCACCTGCTCGTAACCGGCCCGACGCTGCGCCAGCGTGTGGCGGAAGGCCGCGCTCTTCACCGCGAGTTCTTCCTCCAGCCGGTCCATGTCGGCGCGCGACTTCTCTACCCTCTTGCCATACTCCGCGGGCGAAAACTTTCCGTCCTGCAGCACGAGCTTCGCGAGCGCGCTTCGCGCGGCTGCCGTGCGCTCCGCCAGTTGCGCAATCCCGGGGTCGCCCGATTCCAGAATCGAGCGATGCCGCGCCGCCATTTCGTCGAGCACCAGGGCGCGTGATCGAATCAACGCGTCCCACGCCGCCGTGCGCTCACTCGCCGGCGCTCCGGGGCGCTCCACGATCGATAGCGCGACGTCCATCGACGCGCGCTGCAGCGCGTTGTACCCGAGCGCCTGCCGCTCATCCACGCTGCGCACGGTCAGCGCGATCCGGTCGCGCCGCATCTGCGCCGCTTCCAACGCCATGGTCAACGCCTCCTGGTACCGGCCTTCGTGCGCCAGCACGTCGGCAAGCAGCGTCATCGATACCGCGACGAACGGGTGCGTCGGGCCTAGCGCCTCCCGCCAGATGCCCAGATTCTGCAGATACAACTCGCGTGCCCGGGAGTAGTTACCGCTCGCCGCCTCTGCCTTGGCGAGCCCCTGAATCACGTTCGCCGTCCACGGGTGCCGCGGTCCGAGGGCCGCCGTCTGAATCGCCAGCGCGCGCTCCAGCGACGCCCGCGCGTCGTCGTATCGGCGCATCGCCGTCAGCGCCTGCCCCAGGTTATCGAACGCGCCGCCGAGCCGTGTATTGCGTGGCCCCAGCGCTTTCTCGTAGATCGCCGCCGCGCGTTCCGCATACATCTTTCCATCCGCCGGATATCCCGAATTGCGCGCCTCGTTCGACATCGCGATCAACGTATCTCCCACCTCGATGGCATCTTTGCCGGTGTGAGCTTCCAGGATTTCCAACGCCTTGAGATAGTTGCGGCGGGCGCCCGTGTAGTCGCCGATTTCCAACAGGCCCTGCGCCAGCATTCGCATCGCGCGTCCCGCAGCCGAGCTATCCGCGCCGTAGAGCTTGATAGTCAACGCCAGCGTTTCTTCCTGCAGCAGCTTCGCCTGAATCAGGTCGCCTTCCCCTGACCGGTTGTACGCCAGCCTTTCCAGAATGGGGATCTGCAATCCGTCGTCCCCGAGCCGGCGGGCGAGCGCCAGCGCCCGCTCGAAATAACTTGCCGCGGAGCCGTAGTCGCCAGCCCCCTGCACAGCCAGGCCGATATCGTTCAGCGCCACCGCTACCGTGCGATGCTCGCTGCCGTGAAGCCGGGTATAGATGGCAAGCGCCCGCTCGCCGTCATGTTGCGCATTCAGGTAATCCGACTGCATCGCCCGCGCCTCGCCAGCCGCGAGCCACAGGTCCGCAGCCGCTTCGGAGTCCGCTGCCGCACCCAGCGAGGCGATCGCTTCGTCGTAGTCTTTGAGCGCGCCGTCGTAGTCTCCGGCTTTGTATTTTGCGTCGCCCGATGCTTTGTCGCCCGACACTTTGCCGCCGACAACCGCCGCGCCGGTCAGGATTGCCGCGAGCGCGAGAAAAAGGGCCCGGTAGCGCATCAGGGTGTGCCGTTCAGCCGGTCGGCCAGGCGGCGCGCCTGCGCCGAGAATTCTCCGCCTTGCGCTTCCAGGAGGCGCAGCGCCGCCAGTGCTTCCTCGCGCCGGCCCGCCATCAGGTAACCTTTCGCGAGATCGAAGCGCGCTTCCTCGGCGAACGGCGAATGCGATGCGGCGACGCGTTCGAGATCGCGAGTTCCGTCCGCATTCTGACCGGTGAGCAATTCGGACGCACCGAGAAAAAAGCGCGGTCCCGCCGCTTCGGGGTCCAACGCAAGCGACGATTTCAACCCCAGGATCGCGCGCGCGTAGTCATGGCGCAGGTACGCCTCCATCGCTTCACGGAACAGCGTTTCCGCCGTGGTTTCCGCGCCGCGCAAGTCGGGCGCTACATACGCCGGTGGATCGAGCCGAGCCAGTTCCGTCAGCCGATCATCGCGTTTGGCGGCGGCCGGCGCGGACGCTGGTGTGCGAGATTTCTGACGCGGCAAAAGCGACACGCCGATCAACACGGCAATTCCCGCCGCGATCGCCATCGCGCCGCCCATCCAGGCACCTCTTCCGCGCGTCGAGGGCATCCTCAGCGCCCGTTCCGGCGCCATGTCCCGCCGGATTTCCGGCGCCATCTCGCGTAGCGGTCCGGCGATAGCGTGCCACGTTTCGACCTGTTCCGCGCACTCCTCGCAAGCGAAGTAGTGCTGCTCGAAGCGTTCTTTCAGGTCCGCGTCCAGCGTTCCCGAAACATAGCGCTCCACCAGATTTTCGTCCTCGACACGGTGGCACTTCATCGCGTGTCCATACCCTTAAGTAGATCTACAGCCGTACTTTGTGACCGGGTCCCCAGAATTTCGCCGATCCGGCGTAGCGCGCGGGCCTTGCGCTGCCGGACCGCCGCCGCGTTGATCCCTAATCGCGCCGCAATCTGCTCGGGGTTCAGGCCTTCCGCCAGGCTCAGCATGAGCACGATCCGTTCGTGCGATTCGAGGCGTGCAATCGCCTGGCGTGCGGCGTGTGTGCGTTCGAATTCCCGCTGCTCCTGGGCCGGGCTCGGGATCTCGCCCTCTGGTAACGGCCCCAGCTTTTCGCGCGCGCGCGTCCGAATGCCGTCCTTTAACAGATTCCGCGCAGTCCCGAACACAAAGGAGGGCAGTTGCTCGGGTTGTTCGACTCGCCCTTCGCGCAGTGCGCGGATCACGCCCCACAACACGTCCTGGACAAGTTCGTCCGCCAAGTGCGAGTCTCCCATGTTGACGGCAGCGTAAGCCCGTACCCGCCGTTGAAAAATAGTTACGAAGCGCTCTTCCGCATCGGAATCACCGATTCGTATCTTGGCAGCCAGCGATTGGAAGGATTCTTCTTCTGGTGGACAGGGCCCGGGCACGCCCTTTTAGTATAAACCCCGATTTTTTTGTAAGGCCTGTCACAAAAAGCCGTCGCCCGACTACTTCCTTTCACACCGACTGTCTCAGTACGTTGTTACAAAAGAGACCGTCGATAATTTAGGAGGAGACGAAGTGAAAAGATTACTCTTGATTCCAGCGTTGTTAGTGGCGTGCATCGGTGCGGCACACGCCGGAATCGTGCTGCAAGCTGCCCATATGGTGGGAGTCGACAGCGGCGGAAATTATACTGGTGCCATTTGGACTACTTCAGCGACCGATCCGTGCTGCGCGAGCATGACGGTAACCGAAGGTGCCACCTACGGAAGCAGCCTGGCGTTTGCCTTTCCCAGTACTCTAGCCGACGGTACCCTGCACCTGTACGTCGCAGGCTATGCTGTGGGCGCCACCTTCCTGGGTGTCGACCTGTTCTTTGACTCGGCGACCACCTCGGGTGCAGCCGCTCAGATCACCGTGCTCAACGACGGCACTAATACGATTTCCGGCTCTGGAAGCCAGCCCGGCTTTGGTTTCGGCGGATCGAATCCGAACGGCAGCCTCTCGTACAGCATCGGGGGCCGGACAGTGACGGCGTCCAACTTTCATAATATCGATCTGTCCAACTCCATCGTTGCATTCGATCTGACCACGGGGCCTCCCAGTTCAGGCGCCGCGCCTGAGCCCGCCTCATTCGTTCTGCTCGGCGGCGCGCTGATCGGCATTTCGATCCGCTATCGCCGTCAGCGTTCGCAATAGTTCTCCCTCCGCAAAACGATTAGATCCGCGCTGTGACAGGAGGTTATCTGCGTGGCCTCCTCGAGCGTCGAATCAAGCCGGACGGCCAGGCGCGTGCCGTCCGGCGTTTCTTTTTTTGTCCCTGACTGGTTTACTCTGACTGTGATGAAGCCTCTCTCGGGAAAGATCGCCCTCGTCGGCGGCGCCAGCCGAGGAGCCGGACGCGGCATCGCACTCGCGCTCGGTGAAGCGGGCGCCACCGTCTACATCGCCGCGCGTACTTCGCGCGAACGTCCTGCCGAAGACCTCCCCGGCACGGTCGAAGACACCGCCTCCGAAGTCACTGCCCGCGGCGGCGCCGGCATTCCCGCCGTCGCCGACCTGAGCGATCCGCAACAGACCGCGGCGCTCTTCCAGCGAATCGAAGCCGAGCAGGGACGCCTCGATCTGCTGGTCAACTCCGCGTGGTCGCTCGACTGTATGCCGGTATGGTCCGAGCGCTTCTGGGACCTCTCGCCCGAACTGTGGATGCAGTCCCTCGCCAGCCTGCAGACCTACTGGCTAACCAGTTCTTACGCCGCGCGCATCATGTCGCGCCAGCGCAGCGGCCTCATCCTGCACGTCACTGACAACCTCCACGACAACCCCTCGGGCTACCGCGGCCAGGTGCTCTGGGATATGAGCCACGAAGCGCTCAATCGTTTGATCGTCGGGATGGCCGCGGATGCCGGCAAGGCGGGGTTCACCGTCGCCGGCATCAACCCCGGCTTCATGCGCACGGAGCGTGTCCTGAAGGCGATGAGAGACGAGGCGACCAAGAAGATGTTTCACTTTGACCTCAGCGAGTCTCCCGAGTATATCGGCCGCGCCGCCGCCGCCCTCGCGGGCGATCCCAAAGTCGCCGGAAAGAACGGCAAACTTCTCTGGGTGGCCGACCTGGCGACTGAGTACGATTTCACCGATGTCGACGGCCGCAGAATCCCGCGATTTAATCCGTTTGGGGGATAATCTCCCCATGCGTGCCCTCTCTTTTGCCCTGATCCTCTGCAACATGGCGTTCGCCGCGGGCGTCCCCACGATCGACGAATCGCTCGGGATGAAATCCGTCGCGGGCGCCCAGATCTCCCCCGACGGTCGCTACGTTGCCTACACAGAGCAGCAGGCCAACTGGACGGAGAACGATTTCGTGTCGCAAATCTGGATCGCGGTCACCGCCACCGGCGAGCGCTATCCACTCACCAGCGGCAAGAAATCCGCCACCGGCCCGCAATGGTCTCCCGATTCGCGCCGCCTCGCTTTCACGAGCGATCGCGACGGCAAGCGCCAGGTGTACCTGATTTCGCCCTCCGGCGGCGAAGCCGTCGCGCTCACCGCGGAAGAGAACGGCATGGGCTCGGTCGCGTGGTCGCCCGATGGAGCGTCGATCGCGTTCACGTCTTCGGGGCCTGAGGCAAAGCCGCGAAAGGACCGCAAGGAGAAGTACGGCGACTTCGAGATCGTCAGCGGCGATTACGCGATGAACCACCTCTGGCTGGTCAAGGTCGACGGTGTCGATGCGGCGAAACCGCCGAAGGCTACGCAACTCACGAAAGGCGAGCAGTACAGCGTCGGCAGCTTCTCCTGGTCTCCCGACGGGAAAAAGATCGCCTTCAGCGCCGCCCGCGATCCCGACCTCGGATCAAGCGACACCGAGACGCTCTACATCCTCGATATTGCCGGACTGCAAGTGAAGAAACTGCTCGATACAGCCGGGCCGCACAGCAATCCTAAGTGGTCGCCCGATGGCCGCCAGATCGCCTTTACGACGGCGAATAGCTCGCCGAATTTCTTCTACACGAACCGCT
The DNA here is from genome assembly GCA_025463045.1 of Candidatus Solibacter sp. GTDB lineage: Bacteria > Acidobacteriota > Terriglobia > Bryobacterales > Bryobacteraceae > Solibacter. The sequence continues at coordinate 1,142 of JAOAPT010000738.1, read as the reverse complement.
ACATCGCGGCGATTCCGCCCGAAGGCGGTCAGCCGCGCCTGCTGACCAAGGCGTTCGACGAGGACCCGAACCTGATCGATTGGGCCGCTGACGGCATCTATTTCAGCGCCGCCCAGAAGACCGCCGCGCACATCTTTCGCATCGATCCATCGACGCTCGCCGTTCGCCGGATCAGCGGCCCCGATGCCTTCCACGCCGCCGGCGGATCGTTCACGAAGGACCATCGCACCATGGCCGCCGCCGGCGCGTCACCGAATCACTTCGCGGAAATCTTCGTCTCGTCCGTCTCCGATTTCGCTCCCCGGTACCTCACCGATGTCGCCGCGCAATACAAAGATTTCCGCCTCGCCACGCGCGAGGTCGTCCAGTGGAAATCGAAGGATGGCGCCGCGATCGAGGGCGTCCTGATTAAACCCGCGGATTTCGATCCAACGCGCAAGTATCCGCTGCTCGTCGTCATCCACGGAGGTCCGACCGGCGTCGACACGCCGTTGATGGCGGCCGACCGCACATACCCCGTCGAACGCTTCGTCGCCAAGGGGGCACTGGTGCTCAAACCGAACTATCGCGGATCGGCGGGTTACGGCGAAGCGTTTCGCTCACTCAACGTCCGCAATCTGGGTGTCGGCGACTACGATGACGTGATCACCGGCGTCGATTCGCTGATCGCGAAGGGCTTCGTCGATAAGGATCGCGTCGGCGCGATGGGCTGGAGTCAGGGCGGCTACATCTCCGCATTCATCACCTGCTATAGCGATCGCTTCAAGGCGGTCAGCGTCGGTGCGGGGATCTCCGATTGGATGACGTATTACGTGAACACCGACATCCACCCGTTCACGCGGCAATACCTGAAAGCGACGCCGTGGGAAGACCCCGAGATCTACCGCAAGACATCGCCCATCACGTATGTGAATCGCGCGCAGACTCCGACCCTGATCCAGCACGGCGACCAGGATAAGCGCGTGCCTCCGCCGAACGCGTTCGAGTTATACCAGGCGCTGAAGGATCGCAATGTGCCCGTCAAGCTGATCCTCTATAAAGGTTTCGGACACCCCATCAACAAGCCCAAGCAGCAGCGCGCCGTGATGGAGCACAACTACGAGTGGTTCGCGAAATACATCTGGGGCGAAGACGCAAGCCCC
>JAOAPT010000642.1 GCA_025463045.1 Candidatus Solibacter sp. | reverse complement strand
AGCAACCCGGTGCCGGCGCGGAGGTTCACGAGCGAGATGCGTTCGTCGTTGCCGTGCATGCGCAGTTCGCCGTCTTTGCGGAAGATCGGCAGTCCGTAGACGGCCATTCCCTTGGCACGCAGGTAGGCCCCGTCGGTGGTGCCGCGCATCAGAAAAGGCACGACGATGGCGTTCGGCGCGGTCGCGCGAAAGACCTTTTCCATCGCGCGATAGAGCGGCGAGGTCAGCGAACTGGGCTCGGTCGCGGGCTGCTGGCTGCTGGTGGCTTCGAGCGTGATCGCCGGGTCGTCGATGATCTTCCGGAAGCGCGCGAAGACTTCGTCGCGCGTTTCGGTGGGCAGCCGGCGGCCATCGAGCTGCGCCTCGGCGACGTTCGGGATCACGTTGATTTTCGTCCCGGCGCTCAGCATGGTGGCGGAGACGGTGGTGCGCAGCATGGCGTGGATCTCCGGATCGCGCTTGCGGATTTCGGCGGCGGTGAGCGATGCGGTCGCGGGATTTTCGAGCCTGGGAACGAGCGGTGCGAGCCACGCATAATCCGGCAGCTTCGCCATTGTCGTGAGATAGGCCCGTGTGGTGGCGTTGAGTGTTACAGGCTCGTCGGCCTGGCTGAGGCGATAGATGGCGCGGGCGAGATGTTCCACAGGATTATCGTCGCGCGGCAGCGAGCCGTGGCCCGCGGTACCGCGCGCAGTCAGCTTGAAGCGGGTCGGAACTTTCTCGGCGGTCTGAATCTGAAAGACGGGGATGCCCGACGCGGTGGGCAGGATGTAGGAGTATTCGTTGAGCGCGAACTCGGCATCGATCTTCGCCCACGCATGCTCCACCATCCAGAGCGCGCCGAGGGAGCCGGCTTCTTCGTCGGATTCGGAGAGCAGAATGATGTCGCGGTCGAGCACGACCTTGCGGCGGTGCAGGTCCACCATGACGGCGAGTTCGGCGGCGAGCAACTGCTTATCGTCCTCCGCGCCGCGGCCGTAGATGTAGCCGTCCTTCTCGATGGCAGCCAGCGGATCGACCGTCCACTGCGAACGGTCGGCGGGGACTACGTCGCTATGCGCGATCAGAAGGAGTGGACGCTGCTTGCCCGTGCCGCGCAGTCGTGCGACGAAGTTCAGGCGGTCGGGATCGTCGCCCAGGAGCTCGGCGGGAATGCCCTCGCGATCGGCGACTTGCTTCAGGTATCGGGCAACACGCGATTCATTGCCGGGTGGATTGGTAGTGTCGAGCCGGATGAGGTCAGGCAGGTATCGTGCGGCGAGGTCGGCCGCCGTTTCCCCGGGCTGCCCGGCTGCGATGCCCGCGCACGCGAGCGCGGCGAGAAGAACGCGATTCATTCCTCCGACTGTAGCATCACCCTTGTGAGGGCTTAAGCGAGGGCGGCTTTGTACAGCACGAGCAGTTTGGCCCAGGCGCGCTCGGCATCGTCCTTCTTGTAGATCGGATTGCCGTTCTGCGGCGGCATGTCGGGGACGCACCAACCGTGCAACGCATCGGGGTAGACTTCGATCTCGGCCGGAACGTGGGCGGCGGCGAAGGCCTCTTTCAATTTCTCCTTGGCGTCGGGCTGCTGTTTGTCGTCGTTCGATGCGATGGCAAAGTACATGTGCGCCTTGATCTTCGGCGCGAGCAGGTGAGGACTGTCCGGCTTATCGGTGACGAGCCCACCGCCGTGGAACGACGCGCCGGCGCCGACGCGATCCGGCACCGTGGCGGCGGTCCTGACGACCAGCGGGCCGCCCATGCAATAGCCCTGCGTACCGGCCTTCTTCGCGCGATTCACCGGCTTCTGCGCATCGAGAAACGCGATGTACGCGGCGGCGTCTTTCTCCGCGTTGCCGGGCGCACTCACGGAGCTCATCAGGGGAGTGAGCTTCGCGCGATCGGCAGGGTTCTGGAAATTGAAAGTGGAAATGTCGCCGAAGACCGGAGCTTTGGCGACTCGATAAAAGGGATTCGGTACCAGCACCGAATAGCCGTCGGCCGCGAGGCGTTTGGCCATATCGCGGAAGGCCGGCCGCAGCCCGAATGCGTCCGGCCAGATCAGAACTCCGGGATGAGTGCCGGTAGCCGGATGGATGAACGCAGCATCGCAGACGCCATCGGGTGTTTTTACTTCGACATTTTCCTCCACGACCTTCAAAGGCGCGGCTGAAGCCGATCCAGTCGCGGCGACCAGGCCGGCAGTTGCGGTGAGTCCGACGAAGTCCCGTCTGGACTGATCGTTTGGCTTGCGATCGTCTTCATCGTTGGGCATCTGACCCTCCTCTAATGAATGGTTCGCGTCTTGCGGTTCATATAGTCCATCAACAGGTATTGGCCGAGAGTGTACGGAGTCGTGAAGTATGCTTTGCCTTTACAGATCTCGGTCACCTTCTGGACGAAGTTCACCAAACCAAAATCGCTGGCCAGCATGAACGTGTTGATCAGGATTCCCTGCTTGCGACAGCGATTCACTTCCTCAAGCGTTTTACTGATGACCAGCGGATCGAGGCCGAACGCGTTCTTGTAAACCCGTCCGTCTTCGAGCGTCAGGCAGCTCGGCTTGCCATCCGTGATCATGATGATCTGGCGCATATCCTTGCGCTCCTGATTGAGAAGACGCTGCGCAAGGATCAAGCCATCGCGGGTGTTGGTGTAGTACGGCCCGACCTGCACGCGCGCGAGCTGGCTGATGTCCAGTTCTTCAGCGGAATCGTGGAACAGCACGCAGCGCAGGCTGTCGCCGGGATATTGCGTCTTAATCAGATGCGCCAGTGCCATCGCCACCTTCTTCGCGGGCGTGAAGCGATCCTCGCCGTACAGGATCATACTATGGCTGCAATCCAGCATCAGCACAGTGGCACAGGAACTCTGGTACTCGCACTGATGGACGTGAAGGTCCGCGTAATCGAGGTTGAGCGGCACCTGCGCTCCCTCACGGCGGATCGCGGAGAACAGCGTTTCGCTGACGTCGAGGTTCAGTGTGTCGCCGAACTCGTACAGTTTGGTGGATCCGTTGGACTCGATGCCGGTCGCCAGATCGCGCGTGTCGTGCCGGCCGAAACTGCTCTTACCAAGGGAACCGAGGAGATCCTTGAGCGTCTTGAAGCCGAGAAAGTCGAGTGACTTGTCGGTGACTTCGAACTTGACCTTCGTCTCCTTGCCCGGACCGCCGGTACCGGCCGCGGGCTGATTGGCGGGATCTTCGATCGTAATCTGACCTTCGTCGACCATCTTCTGAATCAGATTCTCGAGCAGCTTATCCATTTGCTCCGGACTCATCTTCCCGAGTTGCTCCATCATCTCCCGG
>JAOAPT010000649.1 GCA_025463045.1 Candidatus Solibacter sp. | reverse complement strand
CGTTCAGTTCGCTGACGGTATAGACGCGCTTCTCCGGGAAGAGCTCGAAGCCCAGATCGAATTGTTGCTCCACACCTGAATGGTAGCGCGCTACTTCTTGACGGTCAGCGTCACGCCATCGGGCGAGTTCACGCCCGACACCGTCGCCTTGAGCGCGTAATCGCAATCGGCCATCGAAGCGGGCACCTGAATCGCCACCTGGTACAGGCCGGCATATCCCGGCGAGAGCGCGCAGCCGAAGACCTGCGCGTCGGCGCTGCCGAGCTTCACCGACACCGGACTGGAGATGTACTGCTTATCCGCGGGCACCTGAATTCCCGCCGCGACCGGCGGATTCGTCGGCCCAAAGCCGGTGCCCCAGAGGATCAGTACATCGCCCGGCTTGGCGGCGAGTGTGGCACTGCCGAAAGTCCCGTTCTTGACCGCTAGGCTGGCATCCTGGCGGGTCGCAACGACCTGGCTCCCCGGCCAGAGGAAGAATGCCGGCGACATCGCGGAAACCGTCGCGGTGACTGCCGCGCTGGTTCCGCTCGGCGTCGTCACGGTCACCGGAACCGGCCCCGTCCCGACATCCGGCGCCTGCGCGTTGATCTGCGTCGGACTGATGTAAGACACGAACGCCTGCTTGCTGCCGATGTTGACCGTGACGCCATCCACGCTGGTGGGAAGCTTTCCATTGACGATGAACTTATCCCACGTATCCGTCTGCGGCGCGAGGTTCGTTCCCTGAATCGTCAGCCAGGATCCGGGCACGATGCCCGAGACGAAGCTCGCGCCATTGACTACGCCGTTCGCCGCGATGGTCGGCGACCCGGCTGCTCCGGCGGGCGAGAGCGTGTAGTTCGCGGTGTAGATATGATCGCCGGTTTCCTTGATGTCGCCGTTCGCTGCATTGCCGGCCACGTAGATCACGACATCGCCCGAGGCGTTCGCCGGCGGCGTCCAATCGAATTCGTACGTTTGCGAGCCGGTCTTCCCGCGCGATGCGTTATAGCCGTTCAAGCTGTGCTCGATGTACTGCAGCGGCAACGTGGCGGCGCAGTTCTGCGTCTTGCCGGCGATGAACGGCGTTTCCAACTGCTTATTGAGATCGGTGGAGGCGCACAGGATGGTGGTGTTCGCGTCGGTCGAAGCGAAACTGCCGGCGATCGTGGTATTGCTGCTCGAAGGACGCGCCGTCAACTGAAAGCCCCAGGCCTTCTGAGTGGGGTCGGCGATCGTCACTACCAGGTGCTGCTTCACGCCAGGAGAATATGTTCGGCCGTTCGGGAAGGTGACGCTCACGCTGCCGCCGCCGGCATTCACGTTGGTGCCGATATGGCAGCCGCTCTGATTGCAGGAGCCGCGCTCACCGGGAACGTTGCTGTATCCCGGGTCGGGACCGTATTCGTATGCCCAGAGGAGCAACGGGATCGCGCCCATAATTGCGGCGACTTTGGCGGCGTACACTTTCCGGCTGCGTACCATATCTGTTTTTCTTAACCCTCGCTCCCTCAAATCTACTCGATGGTTTCAGTGAAATGTCCTTAATGCGGAGAGTTTTACGAAACTATCACAACTTGTAAACGATGCCCGCCAATTGCAGCGCCTTTCGCGCCGTGGTGCTGAAGGGAATCTCCGCAAGTTGCGCGATTGCGAACCACGCGAAGCCATCTTCCCGAGGCAGCTTGGCGGTGGCCTCGCGCACTTCGAGCGTGTAATGGTGATGCGTGATCGTGTGGCGAATCTCGCCGATCCGCTCACCGAGCTTCGCGGCGGGCAACTCCTCGGGCGTGGGGAGATCCCAAAAGCCCGCCATCCGGCTCGCCGCGGCCGCACGCTGCCGGAGCAGCACCCGATCGCGCTGCCTCACAAGCAGCAGCACGCCCGAGAGTTTGACCGGCTCGGTCTTGCGCAGTTTCACCGGAAGCTGCGTCTGCGTGCCTTCCTGCCGCGCGCGGCAGCACGAGTTCACCGGACACACCAGACACAGCGGATTGCGCGGCAGGCAGACCGTTGCGCCCAGTTCCATCAGCGCCTGATTGAAGTGGCCCGCGTCGTCAGCGTCGAGCCACCGCTGCGCGATCGCGCGAAACTTCTCGCGCGTGCGAGCGCTGCCGATATCGGACGCGTCATTCTCCACGCGTGCCACCACGCGCAGCACATTTCCGTCGAGGACCGCGTGCGGCAAGCCGAACGCAATGCTCGCGATCGCCGCCGCCGTGTAATCGCCGATCCCCGGCAGCGCGCGGATCGCATCGTAATCCCGCGGAAAGCCGCCGACTGCCGCGATCTGCTGCGCGGCGCGCCGGAGATTCCGCGCGCGCGAGTAATAGCCGAGCCCGCTCCAGAGCGCGAGCACCTCGTCCTCCGTCGCGGCGGCCAGCGCTGCAACTGATGGGAAGCGCGCCAGGAAGCGTTCATAGTAAGGGATCACCGCCTGCGCGCGCGTCTGCTGCAGCATGATCTCGCTGACCCAGATGCGATACGGATCGCGTGAGCTACGCCACGGCAGATCGCGGTGTCCCGCGCGGTACCAGGCAAGCAGCAGTTGACTCAGGGACGCGCGCTTCACTCGATGACGCGCAGCCATTCCGCCACGACGGCGAAGCCTTCCGGGTCCACGTCCCACGCCTCGAACTCGGGGTTCAAAGGCTCGAGGCGAACGTTCTCGTGCTGCCATTCGTCTTCGGAGCGGTGGACCTTGCGGCTGGTGTAGCGCTTGATTGTATAGCGCGCGGTTTCGTCGAGGACCCCGAAGCGTTCGATCAGCAGAATCTTGCCCTGCCGCGACCCCGCCGGATGCAGCCGGAAGAGATTCAAGCTGCCATCGGGAATCCGCGGTTCCATCGAGCGCCCCGTCACGTGTCCCACGAAGAGGTCGGGCGAGAGCTGCATGCCCTCGGGCGCCGGCACCCAATCTTCCACCGACGAGCCCATCTCATCGCCCAGTCCTCCCGCGGCCGCGCGCAAACTGTAGAGCGGCAGATGGGTGCGGAACGGCGCGACCGGAACGGGGTCGACGTGTTCGCGATAGAGGCGATCGAGCACGCGCGAAAAAGCATCGACGGCGACGGTTTGCCGGTCGGTGACTCGTACCGCGTTGGACGCCGATTCTTCCAGCGATCTCAGCCAGGCATCCGCGCCCATCTCATCGATGCATTGGCGGATGTGCTCTTCCATCGCCTCGAGCACTTCGACATCGTCCGGGTCGGCGATCTCGTCGAAGGTCCCACGCATCCGAAACCACGCATGATCATTCGAAGGATCGATCAGCAGTACTCCAATTGCGCACGGAGGCCTGCCGGGCAAAGCCGTCTCCAGGAGCACATAACTGCCCTCTCGGTGCCCGTTAATGGCTACCACGCTGGCCGGCACGCTTCTATCCTATCCGCTTATCGCCCTGATTGCCAATCTGTTGCGTTTGCTTATCGGCGGTGATCGGCGGTCATCGGCGGCTAAAGATTTCTTCAGGAAAAGTCTGTAGCCGCCGA
>JAOAPT010000633.1 GCA_025463045.1 Candidatus Solibacter sp. | reverse complement strand
CGGGGAAAACCATGAGCCTGCATTCAGATCTCCTGGACACGCTCGAAGGCATCGCTCGCGTGGACCTTGTCGCGCGCCTGGTCGATCCGCGCCTGAACTTCCCGCAGCCCGGCGAACTGCACGTCTTCATCCCGGATATCCACCTGATCACCGCGGCGCGGCGCGCGCAGGCAGGCTACCTCTACGGCGCGAACTATCCCGATTTGCTGGAAGGCGTGGTGCGTTCGCTCGCTGCGTTCAAGAACGCCGCCGCGCCCGCCGGCGAAATCGTCGTCTACCAGATCGGCGACCTCTACGACTTATGGCGTCAGGTCGATGGACTCGACCCGGAAGCCAACGCCGCCTCCGCCATCCAGAACGATCACGCGAGCCTGCTCTCCGCCCTGCGCGATCCGGACCTCAATACGCAGTTCCTGCTCGGCAACCACGATTACGATCTCTACCGCTTTCCGAATTTCGACGCCTGGCAGCGATCGTTCCTTCTTCCGCCATCGGTCCTGCTGCTGCATGGCGATGTCTTCGATTGGGTGGAGAACCTTCCCGCGCAATTGAAGAATCTCGTGCTCTATCTCTTCACCGCATCGCATCCCGCCGGCACGGCGGAACTCGATAAGATGCGCCCGCTGAATCGCGAGCGCCGAGTTGGTAAGAACTTTCACGAGTTTATTCAGAATCTGATGCCCGCTCCTACGGGTAAGTGGAGCGATCCGCGGAACGGCGAGTCGTGGAACGTACAGGTCGCCGGCAGCGCTCCCGACAGCATGCTGCTCTATCTCGACGCCGCGCGCCGAAAGTGCGCCGACGCGAATCGCGAGTTCGGCAGCGACCTCAGGATGGCTGTCATCGGACACACGCATCAGGCGCGCATTGCCGTTCACGACCAAGCCGGCGAATTCTTCGCGCTGATGGATTGCGGCGCGTGGATCGAGAACTGCTCTACCGCGGACGATCCCGCTCCGAGACCGAATGCGCAGATCGCCGTGCTCGGCGCCAATGAGGCAGTGATCTACCAGTTATCGCCACTCTAACCCGCCACTCTAAACAGGGCTTCCCTCCGGCAGTAACTTCCGCTATATTCGTGTCAAATGAAAAGCGCCGTCTTACTCCTGGTCGCTGGCGTAGGCTTACTCGCGCAGCAGCAGGGCAGTATCGAAGGGACTGCGATCAACGCACTTACCCGCGAGCCCCTGAGCAACGTTCATGTTCGTCTCATCGCAGCCAGTTTCGGCGGCATCAACGGGGCTTATGGCGCGATGAGCGATCGCGCCGGCCATTTTTCCATCGCCACCATCCGTCCGGGGACTTACGTCCTGATCCCCGAACGTTCCGGCTTCCTCCACGTGCAGGCAAAGGCCGACGCCTCTGTGCCCACCGTCGCTATCAAGGCGGGCGAACACCTCACCGCTTATGAACTGGAGATGACGCCGCGTGCGGTGCTCTCCGGGCGCGTCGTCGACGATGCGGGCGACCCCGTGCAGGGAATCCGCGTGCAGGCGATCCCGGTGTCTGCCGAAAGCGCGCCGATCGTCATCGCCAACATCCCGAATCCCTCAACCAATGATCGCGGCGAGTTCCGCATCCTCGGCGCTCCCGGAAAGTATTACCTCCAAGTGACTCCGAATCCATCGTTTGGCAACGAGCGGCCCGAGTTCCGCTCGGACGGCACCACCGAAGCGATCTACGGCACCACGTTCTATCCCTCTGCCTTGCGCAAAGATCGCGCCACCGTCGTGGAAGCCATCGCCGGGAAGGACGTAGGAGGCATTGAAATCCGTCTCGCCCGTCAGCAGCAGGGCCTCTCGATCAGCGGCCTGGTCTCCGGCATGCCCGAGGGTCAGCAGCGTCCGCACGTGGTTCTCCAATACGGCGAGAAGGCGCCCATGATCACCAACGGGCGCAGCACCGGCGCGGCTGCGGACGGCAAGTTCAAATTCGAATCTCTACAACCCGGCTTCTATCGGATATGGGGCCAATATTCGGATGGCAAGACCACGCTCGTTTCCCGCGCGATGGAGTGGACGCTCGAGAACACGGAAGTCTCCAACGTAGAACTGCGGCTCGTGCCGGGATTGGAAGTCTCCGGCAAGGTACGCTTCGAGGGCGACCCTGCTGCACCCGCTTTGAAGGGGACAGTGAAGCTCGAACCCATGCTCGGTTACATGGCCGGCAACATGCAGCGTACCGGCGGTGAACTCGATCCCGATGGTGCGTTCCGCATCAAGGGAGTTACGCCGAGCCGCTACAAGGTCCGCGTCGATCCGCTGCCCGAAGGCGCCTACGTTAAATCGCTCGACATAGACGGTGCGCCGACACCTCCCGACGCGGTGGACCTCTCCAATGCCGCGAAGAATCTGACGGCGAACCTGGTCATCGGCCGAAACGCCGTGAGCATTTCCGGACGGATTCTTAACACGAACGGCGAGCCCATGCAGACGAACGTCGTGATGGTCTTCCTGGTAAAAGATTCTTCAGAGATGCTCAACGGCAACGGCACAACGCAGGCGACCCCGGACGGGAAGTACACACTCAAGGGCGTCGCGCCCGGCAAATACAAGCTGTTTGCCGTGGATGCGTTCGGCATTCGCGGT
>JAOAPT010000629.1 GCA_025463045.1 Candidatus Solibacter sp. | reverse complement strand
GAGGAGCGCGCAACCACCGACGGAAAGGAGTATTCTCTTTTTCGTTCGAAGTTGATTTTGCGGGAGGGTGAAGGCCCGACCAGCAGAATCGAAGCTTTAGCAGAGAACGGTCAACGGTGGGCCTTCACGCCAGCCGTTGATTCTCTTTATCGCACTGCCAGAAGCGGAAGACAAGACCACGCCGGGGTGACCGGGATCCCGCTCGCGCGGTTGCCTCGGGTGTGCGCATCACGCGCCACTCTGAAGCAAAGCAGTCGCGGTCAAGTTGACGGAAAACGCCCGACGATGAGATGTGCGCCCGGTTGGCGGGCCTTTCCTTACTTAAGTGGATGCGCGCGATGCGCTGCAGTTCGCCGTATACTAGCGGCATCAGCTCGTGCGACGCCGCTTCGTCGCCCGCGCGCACCCGCTGCAGCAATTCGGTAATTGGCTCGGCCAAGAAGAGATTATGCCACGGCGCTCTACCCGCACTATCTACGGCACTCGGCGAGTTGCCGGGGCGCCTTGTGATAGACTCATGTTTCCATTTTTGAATCCGTAACATTCCTGAGGTTCGCTCTTGAAACTCGCAGCGGTAGATTACGCCATCCTCGCAGTATATTTCGGGTTCGTCCTCGGCATCGGCTGGGCTCTTCGCAGGAAGATTTCGACCAGTGAGGACTTCCTTACTTCCGGCCATTCGGTCCCCGTCTGGATCACCAGTCTCGCGTTCCTCGCCGCCAATCTGGGCGCCCAGGAACTCGTCGGCATGTCCGGCAGCGGCGCCAAATACGGCATCATGACCGCTCACTTCTATTGGGTGGGAGCGGTGCCCGCGATGATCTTCGTGGGTATCTTTATGATGCCCTTCTATTACGGCAGCCGCGCCCGCTCCGTCCCCGAATATCTTAAGCTGCGCTTCGACGAAAAAACCCGCGCGCTCAACGCCCTGAGCTTCGCCGGCATGACCATCTTCTCCTCCGGGATTTCGATGTACGCCCTCGGCCTGCTCCTCCGCCTCGTCCTCGGCTGGGATTTCACGACGAGCGTGCTCTGCTCGGCGGCGATCGTGCTGGCATACACCTTCCTCGGCGGACTCACCAGCGCGATCTACAACGAGGTGCTCCAGTTCTTCCTCATCGTCATGGGCTTCTCGCCGCTCGCCATTATGGCGGTGATGAAGGCGGGCGGTTGGGGCGGGATGGCCGCCCGCCTGCAGACCATGACACTGCCCGGCGGCATCAACGGTGACGTCATGACGCACAGTTGGAAATACATGGCGCACACCAACCAGAACCCGATGGGCATCGAGGTCTTCGGCCTCGTCGCCGGGCTCGGCTTCGTCATGTCGTTCGGCTACTGGTGTACGGACTTCCTCGTCATCCAGCGCGCCATGGCGGCGAACTCGATGTCCGCCTCGCGGCGCACCCCGGTGATCGCGGCGCTGCCGAAGATGATGATGCCGTTCATCGTCATCGTCCCCGGTATCGCGGCACTGGCGCTCTCGCAAATGGGCGTCGGCTACGATCTGCCGACGAAGGGCAACGGTCCGGATTACGATCAGGTGCTGACCACGTTGATGGGTAAGTTCTACCCCGCCGGAATGTTGGGTGTCGGTCTCACCGGCCTGATGGCCAGCTTCATGAGCGGCATGGCGGGCAACGTCACGGCGTTCAACACCGTATTCACCTACGACCTCTACCAGACCTACATCAAGCCCGGTGCGCCCGACCATCACTACCTGACGGTGGGCCGCGTTACCACCGTGGTCGGCGTTCTGCTTTCCATCGGCACCGCCTACCTGGCGCAGCAGTTCAACAGCATCAACGACATGCTGCAACTCGTGTTCAGCTTCGTCAACGCTCCACTGTTCGGCACCTTCCTGCTGGGCATGTTCTGGAAGCGGACCACCGGACACGGCGCGTTCTTCGGCCTGCTCAGCGGCACCTTGGGGGCGGCGCTGACCCACGGTATGACGGTCGCCGAGGGCAAGGGCGGCTGGCTGGCCAACATCCACGAATTCCCCTCCTCTATGGCGCAGAACTTCTGGATCGCGATTGTCGCGTGGACCGTCTGCTTCCTGATGACGATCCTGGTCAGTCTCGCGACGAAGCCGCGGCCGGAGAAGGAACTGTACGGCCTCGTATATGGCCTCACCGAGCTGAAGCATGACGAGGGAGTAAGCTGGTATCTGCGTCCGGTGCCGCTGGCGATTGCGATCGGCGCCCTGGCCCTGGTTTTGAATTTCTGGTTCGCCTGAATGTGGTTCGCCTAAATGCTGGATCTACGAGTGCCTACGGGCTTTTTCTTCACCCTGGTCGGCCTGATTTTGGTCGCGATGGGCGTGTTCGCGCCTGCCGAAAGGGCGGCGTTGACGGATTCGAATGTGAATCTCTACTGCGGCCTGGTGATGCTCGCGTTCGGGGCCGCAATGTTGATCGGGGCCAAGGTCGCACCCACCAAACCACCCGCCAAACCACCCACGCAACAGTGATGATCGAGGCCTTTCGGAAACTGTACGGTTCGGCGGAGGGCGTGCGTGTCTTCCGCGCCCCCGGCCGCGTCAATCTGATCGGTGAACATACCGATTACAACCTCGGGTTCGTTCTCCCGGTGGCTCTCGAACTCGCCACCACGATCGCCACCGCGCCCTCTGGCGACGGCAAGCTGCGGATCTATTCCGAAGAGCGCCAGGAGCTGCGCGAGTTCGATATCACGGCGATTCCGACCCTCGCGCCAACCCACGACTGGACCGATTACCCGATCGGCGTCGCCCAACAACTCATCGCCGCCGGAGTTTCGATCGCCCCTGCCAACCTGTTGATCCGCAGCACAGTTCCCGAGGGCTCGGGACTGAGCTCGTCGGCGGCGCTCGAAGTCTCCTCCGCGCTCGCTTTCCTGAATGGACGGGCGTTCGACAAGCTCCAACTCGTGACGCTCTGCCAGCGCGCCGAGCGTAATTTCGTCGGCGTGCCCGTCGGCATTATGGACCAGTACATCTCCGTCTTCGGCCGCAAGCACTCCGCCGTGGAAATCGATTGCCGCAGCCTGAATCACCGCCTGGTCCAGTTGCCCGGCGGCATCACCTTCGTCGCCGTGAATACGATGGTGAAGCACGCCCTCTCCGGGTCGGCCTACCGCGATCGCGTCCGCGAATGCGCCGAGGCCGTCGAACTCATCGCCAAGGTCTATCCCAACGTGAAAAGTCTGCGCGACGTCACGCCCGAGCAGTTCGAAACCGTGGCCGCGCGGCTGCCGGAAGTGGTCGCCCGCCGCGCCCGGCACGTCGTCACCGAAAATGCGCGCGTCAACCGCTACACCGACGCCAGCCAGCGCGGCGATCTCGCCTTGATGGGCAAGCTGATGGTGGAATCGCACCGCAGTCTGCAATACGATTATGAAGTGAGCTGCGCCGAACTCGATTTTCTGGTCGATACCGCGCTCCCCATGGCGGGCGTTCTGGGCTCGCGCATGACGGGCGGCGGATTTGGGGGGTGCACCGTCACCCTGCTGCGCGCCGATGCCGCTCCGGCCTTCCGGGACGCCATTTCGCAGGCTTACAAACAGAAGTTCGACGTCACCCCGGCCATCTATCCCTGCGACCCGTCCGACGGGGCCTCGGAAATCACCGCCGGCCAATTGTAAAATGCTGCGTTGGTTGAATCTCGCCAACCTCTTCACCCTCGCCCGCCTGGCGCTCGTGCCGTTCATCCTGCGCGACATTCTGGAAGGCCGCCACGTCGCCGCCCTCCAGCTCTTCTTTGTCGCCGCCATCACCGACGTCATCGACGGATTTCTGGCCCGTAACTTCGGCCAGGCCACCTCGTTAGGCGCGTACCTGGACCCGATCGCCGACAAATGCCTCCTCAGCGGCCTCTATCTGGCATTCGGGGCCACAGGCACCTGCCCGTGGTGGTTGGTGGCCGTTGTCCTGGGTAGGGATATTTACATCCTCCTGGCCGTGCTCGGCGTCATGGCGTTAACCAAAGTCAGGAAATTTCCGCCCAGCCGGTGGGGCAAGATTTCAACATTTGTGCAGATCGTTACCGCCGTAACATTTATGGTCGAAAATATCTGGCAAACCCCGGTTTTCCAGGGAATTGCCTCGGCGATGATCTGGGTTTGCGCGGGCTTTACCCTCTGGAGCGGCGTCCATTACACGATCCGCGGTGCTCAAAGTTTGCGCGCACGTTGACGGGGTGCCCGCTCGGGAGTAGTCTAAAAATAAGCACGCGCATGACTCGCTATCTTCCAGCGCGACACTACCGGTGGTTCGGAATCAGCGCCGTCGTCCTCACTGGCCTCAGCGGCTGGCTGGGGACAGAGTTGCACGCCGCGTACATCCCCGCCGGGCTCTTCCTGGTCACCGCTGGTTTGCTGTTCTTTCTCGCTTTCCGTCCGGCCATCGAAATCCACGAAGGGTACGTCTCCGTCGGCACGCGCATCATCCCCTGGATGGACATTCGCCGCCTGGATCGCACCGGCTGGGTCTCTCCGCTGATCATCCGTGTCACGCTCTACGACGATTCGCGCTTATTGCTGGTCTACCCGGGCGATCTCGATAGCTGCAACAGCCTGTTGCGCCATCTGCGCCGCCTCTCGCGCGATGCCCTGATCGATGGCATCCCCTACCGGCAGTATTGGGGTGAAGTGCTGGCGCCGGCGAACGAGCGCAAGGAGGCGCCGCTGCCGCGCTACCGGATCCTGCGTCCCGAAGACGAAGCCGAGGTCGAACGCCTCTACCAGCGCCTCAAAGCGGTCGGCAATCTCGACCAGAAGAACTCAACGGACGAGAAGTAGTTCGTGCGCCCACGCCGTTTCCCTTATCTCAAATCCATCCTTGCGTTCCTTGTCTTGCTGGCGGTTCTATACCTCGCCCGCGGCGTCTGGCTGTCGGGCGTCGGCACCCTGCTCGTCCACGACGATGGGCCGGCGAAGGCGGACCTCGCAGTCCTGCTGGGCGGCGATTCCTGGGGCTTCCGCATGGAGTCTGCCGCGCTGCTTGTCAAACAGGGCTACGTCCCCCGCGTGCTGGTGAGCGGACCGGCCGGAATGTACGGGCTCAACGAGGCCGATGCCGCGATTCACTGGGCGGTGGAGCGGGGCTACCCCGCCGAGTGGTTCGTCGCCCTGCCCCATCAGGCGCTCTCGACGCGCACCGAATCGAAGGTCCTGCTCGATTACATGCGGCAGCACGGCATCCATAGTTTCCTCCTGGTGACGAGTAACTATCACACCGCGCGCGCGCGCCGCGTCTTTCTGAAGACGGAGCGGGAAATGGGCGGCGGTCCCGAGTTTCGCATGGTCGCGTCCGGCGACAAATACTACGTGCCGGGGGGTTGGTGGAAGACGCGCGAAGGGCTGAAGGTGGCCTTCATGGAGTGGGCCAAGACCGTCGCGACGGCGTTGGGGATCTAGCTTAGCTATGTGGGAATCGCTCGGCACGATGCGGAAGTATCTCTGGCGATATCGCTGGGGGATGGCGCTGGGCGGTCTCTGCCTGATCTGCAAGGATCTCGCGCAGGCGGTACAGCCGCTGATGATCCGCGGCGCGGTCGACAACTTCCGCAACGGCAACGCCTTTGTGCGGTACGCGCTCTTCCTGGTCGGGCTCGCCATCCTGAAGGGCTTCTTCCAGTACTGGATGCGTGTGATCATCATCGGCATCTCGCGCGATACCGAGTTCGATCTGCGCAACGACCTGTTCGCGCACCTCATCAAGCTCTCGCCCGATTTCTACGCGCGCACCCGTACCGGCGACATCATGGCGCGCGCCACGAACGATCTGAATGCCGTGCGGATGATGCTCGGTCCAGGCGTGATGTACTGGTTCGAAACCAGCCTGACCTTCGCGCTCGCCATCGCCATCATGATGCGCGTCGATTGGCGGATGGCGCTGTTCGCGATCCTGCCCGCGCCCGCCGTCAGCTTCGCGGTGATCTTCTTCGGGCGCATCATCCACCACCGCTTCGAAACGATCCAGGGGATGTTCGCCGATATCTCGAGCCGCGTGCAGGAGAATCTCGCGGGCGTCCGCATGATCCGCGCCTTCACGCAGGAGAAGGCGGAGATGCGCCGCTTCGAAGAGCTCAACAAGGCGTACATCGCGCAGAACATCAAGCTGGTGCGCATGCAGGGGATCTTCCAGCCGCTGCTCGAAGCGCTGATCGGGATGACGTTCCTGGTGGTGCTCTGGTTCGGCGGCCGGCAGGTGCTGGCCGGGAAGATTTCGGTGGGCAGCCTGATCATGTTCAACACGTACATGGGCATGCTGGTGTGGCCGATGATCGCGCTCGGCTGGGTGGTGAATCTGACGCAGCGCGGCAGCGCGTCGCTGAAGCGGATCAACGAGATTCTCCGCGAGCAGCCGCTGATCGCCGCGCCGCCCGATCCCGTGCCGCTCGGCGATGTGCGCGGCGATGTGCGCGGCGAGATTGAGTTCCGCCGCGTGAAGGTTGATTACGACGGCACTCCCGCGCTGAGGCAGATCGACCTGCGGATCCCCGCGGGCACGACGCTCGCCGTGGTCGGACACACCGGCTCGGGCAAGAGCACGCTCGTTTCGCTGGTACCGCGACTGCTCGATCCGACGGCGGGCGAGGTGCTGCTCGATGGCCACGACTTGCGGCGGCTCGACCCCGCGGAGTTGCGGCGGCAGATTGGCTTCGTTCCGCAGGAGACGTTCCTGTTCAGCGCGACGCTGGCCGAAAACATCGCCTTCGGGGTGGAGAAAGCGACGCCCGAGCAGATCCGCCGCGCGGCCGAGATGGCGGGACTCGCGGGCGATATCGAAGGCTTCCCGAAGGGCTACGAAACGATGGTCGGCGAGCGCGGCATTACGCTATCCGGCGGGCAAAAGCAGCGGACCGCGATCGCGCGGGCGTTGATACGCGATCCGAAGATTCTCATCCTGGACGATGCGCTGTCGAGCGTCGATACGCTGACCGAAGAGCGCATCCTGACGCATCTGGCGGGCGTGATGCGGGGGCGTACCGTGATCCTGATTTCGCACCGCGTGTCGACGGTCCAGCAGGCGGATTGCATCGTAGTGCTGGAGCGCGGCAAGATCGTCGAGCGGGGCACGCACGCCGAGTTGGTGGAGGCGGGCGGGTACTACGCGGCGCTCAGTCAGAAGCAGATGCTCGAAGAGGAGCTGGAAGCGATCTGACGGCTAGTGGTGCCATTCGCCCCCGGCGGCGGATGCTTCGACGACTCCGAAGTACCGGCCCTTGAAGAAGCTCATTTTGCCCGGCTGCGGCTGCCACTTTTGCGCGGCGTCGAAGGCGCTGGCGAACTCGTTGGGCATGCAATAGATGGGGAGCGTCATCGGCGGCGCGCCGGTGTAATCGCCGAGGCATACGGTGCGCGCGCCGTTGGTGCCGCGCCAACGTTGCAGTTCGGGAGGCACGGGCGTGGTGCAGCGCGGCGGCGAAGTGAGTGTCCATCCGGCGGCGCTCTCTGGTGCAGAATCGCTGTCCGGCGAATGCGATGACGAGGGCTCCGG
>JAOAPT010000614.1 GCA_025463045.1 Candidatus Solibacter sp. | reverse complement strand
ATCGCAATCCCGGAGGAATACCGGACGAGCGAAGAGGGTGCTGGTAGGACAGGCAGCCCGCGGCGCCCAATGCCACTGTTTGCGAATCAGTGAAAGAATACCAAGGTGCGGTATCTGGCACTGCTTCGCGGGATCAACGCGGGCGGAAAGAACATTGTGGAAATGCGTGACCTCCGCTCCTGTTTCGATCGCCTGGGTCTGCAGAACGCGACTACGTACATTCAGAGTGGCAACGTTCTCTTCGATTGCAGTGTGAAGAGTGCCGGCAGCTTACCGGCGCTAATCGAAGCTGCGGTCGCGGCGGAATTCCACTGCGCTTCCGCTGTGGTGATCGTGCCTCAAAAGCAACTCGCGCGGATCGTAGGGCATGCTCCGGCATCCTTCGGCTCGGATCCGGACGCATACCGGTATGACGTGGTATTTTTGCGACCACCGGTTCGCGCACAGGATCTCCTGCCGACTATCGGTCTGAAACCGGGAGTAGACGAAGCCTTTGAAGCCAACGGCGTTCTTTACCTCAAGAAACTCAAAGCAAGGGCAGGTCAGAGTCACTTTCCAAGACTCGTTCGCAGTCCCGCTTACCAAGGTATGATTGTCCGCAACTGGGGCACGACGACTGAGCTGAACCGGCTGATGAACTCCCCGTAGGGATTAGCTTCCGGCGCCGCTCAGAAGATTTTCGATCAGCGCCCGCTGGATCGGCCAGTAGCCGTTGACGCGCGAGCCCTCACTTTGGAAGGTGCCCGACGTGAGAAAGCCGCTCAGGTCGGCGGGGTTCGGGGTCTGGTGCTCACGGGTGATCAACTCGCGCAGCAGTCCGGTGGTCTTGTTCAATTCCGCGGCGAGTTCCGTGGCGTCCGTGTCCGACGCGCAGCGCACATTGAGCTTGGCGGCGAATCGGTCGGACTCGGGGACGATCGCTAAGGTCACCGCCTGCGCCCGTTTCAAACTGCGTGCGAACATCTGAGTGCCGGAGGGGAGCGACTGGCCGGAGTTGACGATCGACGGGGGAATCGAGAGCCAGATGGGCGCGTTCGGGACAGCCTGCTCCGGACGCGGATCGATGGCGTTCATTCGGTGCGCGGCGTCCTCTTCGGGGCTGACGGCGAGCGCCATCAAATTGGATTGCACGGGGAAGAAGGAGATGCGGCGGTCCGGCGTGCTACCGACCATCCGGCAGAAGGAGTTGTTGCACAGGCCGTTGGAGGCGCGGACATAGGCTGAGAGGCTCTTCCAATCGAACCGGCCTTTTAGCAGCATGTACTTGCCGCCGGGGGAGAAGGCGATGAGGGCGCTCTCCAAATCCTGCTTGTAGTCGAACTCGGTTTTGCGTACGAAGGCCTGGTATTCGGGGTCTTCGCCCACCTTGGATCCGTCTAGGAGTTGGAGAATTCCTCCGGCGCGGAGGGCGGCGAAGTCGAGGTAGACGATCAAGGCGTCGGTGGTGGGAAGACGCTTGAGCATGGCCCCGGGACTGAGCGAGCGGGAGCGGTACCAGACCACGCCCCATAAGGACAGGCCGCAGAGGGCTGAGACGGCGATCACCAGCGCCCACGCGCGGAATTTAGGAGTCACGAATCGAGTATCACACAGCCGCAAGCTCGGCGGAGCGTGCGCCGGACCACAGCTTGATATAGGGCTGGAGTTCCTTCATCATGTCGCGGAATCCGCCGAGCGTAAGCGACTGCGCGCCATCGCTGACCGCCTTTTCGGGACACGGGTGAACCTCGATGATCAGGCCGTCGGCGCCGATGGCGACTCCGGCGCGGGAGAGCGCCGGGATCAGGCTGCGCTTGCCTGTGGCGTGGCTGGGGTCGAGGATCACGGGCAGGTGCGTCAGCTCGTTGAGCACGGGGACGGCGGCGATATCGCAGGTATTGCGGGTCGCGGTTTCGAAGGTGCGGATGCCGCGCTCGCAGAGGATGACGTTGGGATTGCCGTGTGCGACGATGTACTCGGCCGACATGAGGAGTTCCTTGATGGTGGAGCTCATACCGCGCTTGAGCAGGACGGGGCGGCCGCAGCCGCCGAGCGATTTGAGGAGCGCGAAGTTCTGCATGTTGCGCGCGCCCACCTGCATGCAGTCCGCATACTCGGCGACCATTTCGACATCGCGGTCGCTCATGATTTCGGTGATGATCCCAAGGCCGGTCTGTTCTTTGGCCTTGCGGAGAAGCTTGAGGCCTTCGAGTTCGAGACCCTGGAAATCGTACGGCGACGTGCGAGGCTTGAAGGCTCCGCCGCGCAGCATCTTCGCGCCGGCAGCCGCCACACCCTCGGCGGTCTCCATGATCTGCTTTTCGCTTTCGACGGAGCATGGTCCGGCCATCATGACGAACTCGTCGCCGCCGACCTCGGTGCCGTTTATCTTGATCGCGCTGCGTCCCTTGCGGAACTCCTTGCTGACGAATTTGTAGGGGGCGGAAATGCGCATGGCGCGTTCGACGCCCGGGGTGGCTTCGAGGGATTCCAGGCAGGCGGTGACGTCGCCGACACCGACAACGCCGATGACGACGCGCTCCTCGCCTTCGATCGAATGGACCTTGTATCCAAACTCGGCAATGCGTTCGGTGACGTGGTCGATTTCTTCGCGGGTGGCGTGGGGGCGCATGGACATGATCATGGAGGCAGTATACACTATTTCGCTACGTAAAATGATGTTAACTGTATGGGTTGCTAGAGCTTAATACCACCACCTGTAAGCGGTGTACACCCTCCCCTTACGGGAGAACGACTTCGAGCGCCGGCGAGCGCGGACTCTCGTTTCCGGCGCGGTCGACCGCCGTAATCGCGTAGCGGTAGGTCTTGCCCGGTTCCACCGTGCGGTCGGAGTAGGTAGGCACGGCTGACACGTCGGCGAGTTTCTCGAACGGCCCGTTGGCAACGGCGCGGAAGATGCGGTACGCGGCGAGATCGCCTTCGCTATTGCGATCCCACGTGAGTTCGATCGAGTTCGGCGCACTGGAGGCGCGGAGTCCGGCAGGCGTGGCGGGCGGGAATTTATCTACGGGCGTGAGGGTGACGGGATCGGAGAGTTCGCTCTCGGCGATCTTGGCGTCGTGGCGGGCGATGGTCTGGACGGTATAGGTGACGGGCTTGCCGAATTCGGCTTGGGGGTCGAGAAATTCGGGCTTTTGCACGGTGGCGGCGAGGGCGAAATCGGGTCCGTCGGTCTTGCGGAAGACGCGGAATTCGGCGCCGGGCGCCTGCCAGGTGAGTCGAACGCCGGCGGCGGTGGCGGTGGCCGTGACGGCCGTCGGCTTGGCCAGCGACAGCATTACGGGGACGACGACGAAGTTCGACCAGCCGGATTGCTTCCCGTTACCGGCGACGATGCGAACGCCGAAGATGATCTCCTTCCCGGTCCATTCGGTGGCCGGGATTTCGTAGCGGGCGGTGTGGTCCGTGAGGGTGACGGGCGGTATCTGGCGGGAGCTGGCGGCCCACTGGTTCTCGTCGAACTGGTCGGCCGCGCCGGCGCGCAGGTCGACTTTCACCGGCCCGGGAATGGGGTGGTTCTCGGTGGTCACGGCAGGGACGGTGAACTGGACGATGACAGAGGCGCCACGCTGGATGGCGGCCAGATCGTCGACGCGTTTGGGGACGTTGGCGAGGGGCGGAAGGGGGTCGCCGATGTAGCCGCAGGCGCCCAACAGGAACGTGGCCAGAAGTGCAGCAAGGGCGGGGAGAAATCGGCGCATGAAAAGACTAGGGTAGCAGGTCACTATCCAATCGGAGCCGCGACGGTTACGGAGCGGTGGTCGCGCGCCCGCTGCTCCGTAACCGTCGCGGCTCCGATTGGAGTGCGTGCTTTAACCTGACCTACTGAACCGTGATCGTGTAGGCCGGAGAGCAGTACTGCTGACCTCCGGTATTGGCGCAGACCAGGACGTTTTGCGATCCGCTAACGCCCTTGGGAACGGCGACATTGACCTGCTGCACTCCCGGGACGTCGGGGGCGTCGCCCGCATAGACGGGGACGAGATCTTTCACGCCGCCGATCTGTACGCTCACGGTGGAAAGGCGCGGAATCCCGGTGGCGAAGATCTGGAGGATGTCGCCGGATTTCGCGGCGGCGGACGGCGTGTTCTCGTGGCTGTCCTGATTGAGCACCCCATGAGAGAACACGGCGGGCCAGGCGATGGCGAGCGGCACGGACAAAGGCGTGCTGCTCACGCCGTCGGCAGTCACCACCAGGCTGGCGGAAGTCTTCGAGCCCAGGCTCGCGGGAACAAGCAGATTGATCTGGGTATCGCCCGAATAGAGCAGCGTCGCCGGCGTGCCGTCGAAGGTGACGGCGACGCTCTTGCCGCCGAGATGCGTGCCCATCAGGGTGCCGAGCGATCCGGGAACGAGCGGCGCCACCTGCAGGGTCGCCGCGTTCAGTACCTGGGTGACGACCACGGTCGGGGCGGGCGGTGTCGGAGGCGCGGGCGCGGCGGATACCGTAAGAACGACGGGTACGCTCTGGCTTCCGGCCGCCGCGGCGTTAACGATCACGGTGGCCTGATAGATCCCGGCCGCGAGATTCTTCGTGTTCGCCGTGACCTTCACGGTGGCGTTGTCGCTGCCCGCCGGGGCATCGAGCACGAGCCAGCCTGTGGATTGCGGCGGGTAGATGATCTGCGTCGTCCACGGCATACTGCTTCCGCCGTCGTTAAAGATGCGGAAGGTGCCCGGAGCGCTGACCATGGCGCCGCCGGCGGCGACCGCCGTGATCAGGATCGGCGGTGCGTCGATGCGGAGTTTGGGCGTGACCACGGGGGTTGCGCCGCAATCGCCGAAGAGGTTGCAATCGGTGCGCTCTTCGACGGCAGTGAAGCGCGGGATGGGGGCGGTGATCGAGGCGGTGGCAATTGTCGAGAGCGGCGCGAGAGCGACAGTCTCCTGCGCGACCGCGGGCTGGGTATACGCCGGAACGTAGAAGAAGCTCGGGAACTGCGCGGACTCGCGCACACCAGGGTTGGCGGCGGCGACTTCATACACCACGTACCCCGAGCCATTGCTCATCGCGACCTCGCTGACGGAGCCGAGCGTGACCGGGGCCGAACCTTGCGGCGCGCTGACGGCGAAACCGCCGGCGCCGCTCGCGTCCGCGCCTTGTACGCGAACCAGGACGAGCGAACCGTCGCCCGGCATGTACTGTCCGATCGACTGCGGCAGGTTGAGATCGCCGCCGGAGGTGGGCTTCAGCGCATCCGAACCGGCGACGGCGTCGGGGACGAAGATCCGCGCCGTCGTCGGGAAGCCCGAATATTTCACAAGGATACGCGTACCGGTGTCGAGGCCCGGCGATTTCGCTTCGAACGCCGCGCCGAATCCCTCGGTGACCCGGGTGGAGGCGAACACGGTGCCGGCGGCGAAGAGGTTGGCAAGATTGATCGTGTCGGGCAGCGCCGAGCCTACGCAGGTAACAGTGGCGCCGGCCATGTTCGAGAGCAGGCCCGCCTGCGAATACCCGAGGACGAACTGCGACTGATCGATGGCCAGTGAAGAGGAGAGCGAGCCGGTGAGGGGAACGGGCACGCTTCCACTGCTGAGCTGGTTGACGGCGGCGCGAACGTTGGAGATCTTGAGATTGATATTGCCGCTGGCGGGGACAGTATAGCTGATCCCGTTGAAGGCGATGCTGTTGCCGGAGACCTGCCCGGCGATCGTGGTCGGCACGGGGCCGCTGCCGAGATCGACCGAGAACACGACGTCGCGCGTCTGGTTACTGGAGTCAATCCGGTTAGTGACGCTGACCGGCAGGTACAGGGTGAAGTTGCCCGTGAATAACGTCCCGGGAGTGGAGCCGGAGCATTGTAGCGAGATATCTCCCAAGCGCTCGGTCAAACCTTCGGCTCTAACCTGGAGCGGAACGGTGGTGACCTGACAGTGAGCGGAGGAGGACGGTTGGGCG
This sequence comes from Candidatus Solibacter sp., assembly GCA_025463045.1. Taxonomy (GTDB): domain Bacteria; phylum Acidobacteriota; class Terriglobia; order Bryobacterales; family Bryobacteraceae; genus Solibacter. The sequence continues at coordinate 1,303 of JAOAPT010000614.1, read as the reverse complement.
TGAAGCGTGGATATGAGTGTAAGTAGAAGCAGGGAAACGTACAGAAAAGTACGCTTACCAATCCCGATAAGCTGTTCCATCGAGCGCCATTTTATCAGACATACTATTGACGTCGAATATCCCTGGCTCGCTCTGGCTGACGCTCTGACTGGCGTCTTCCATGGTGGTGCGCCACTGATTGTTCCCGGTCATGGGGTCGAAGGGAAGTTTCTGAAGGTAACCATCAGTAACCAGGTCTTGTAACTGCTGCGGAGCTTTCTGCTTATCGTAAGTGTAGTTATCGATCACGGTGCGGAGCGTGAATAAGTTATTCTTCAGCACGCTCTCTTTGGCGCGGATGATCGCGCGATTGTAGATGGGAATCGCCATCGAGATGAGGATCACCATAATGGTGACCACGACCATCAGTTCGACGAACGTAAAGCCGCGGAGACGCTTCATGGCGCGTGCTCTACCATTCTGAATACGGTTTTCCATCTGCCGCCTTTTCGGTTGTCTTGCTATAGACGTCAAACACGTCCTGTCCGCCCCAACTCAAAGACTTGGGGTCGTCCTGATCGCTCCGCATGCCCCATTCGGCTTTGCCGGTGAAGGGGTCGACGGGAACGCGGCGCAGAAAACGCATCTTCTTGCCGTCTGGGCCGGGGAGTTTCACGCCTTCGACGAGGATATCGAGCGTCTCCGGCCAATTGTTGGTGCCCTGCTTTTGCGGGCCGAGATAGCCGAGATCGGCGTAGTCCTTGTACTTGTCGATGGCGCTGCGCATTTCGCGCAGGTCGTTGGCGAGTTCGCGCTGGCGGGCGGCGCGGACCCGGGAGCGCGCCAGCGGAACGGCCATGCTCGAGAGGATCAACATGATCGTAAAGGCCACGACCAGTTCGACCAGCGTCAATCCTCGTTGATTCTTACGGCGACTCTTACGGCGCTTCATATTACTTCACGTTACTTCACGTTGATCGTCATCTGCGGGCTGCCGGAGAAGACCACCTGCCCCTGCGAGTTGCGGACGGTGAGGTTGGGGATGGTAACGGTGGTGGTGCCTTTGGCGACGGCCTGGAAGATGAAGTTGGCGAGTACGCCCGACCCGGAGGCGCCGGGGGTGCCCGGAAGACGATTCAGATTGACCGCGGCGGCGCCGGCGTCGTTCTGAATGTTCTTGGTGAACACGGGAATCTGGCCGTCGCTGGTGAAGAAATCGCCGCGGCCGACGTCGTTGAGTTTCACCACCTTCGGATCGAAGGAGACCTGAAGCGGCGCGGACGCTACGTCGTTCGCGTTCTCGATAATCAGGGCGATGGTCATC
>JAOAPT010000593.1 GCA_025463045.1 Candidatus Solibacter sp. | reverse complement strand
TTCAACCGCCTGGTGCGCCACTCCTACGACCGCGGCATTCGTTTCTTCGAAACCGCCGAGAGTTATGGCGACATGCACCGCATGCTGGGCATCGCGCTCAAAGGCATCCCGCGCGATTCTTACCGCCTGATGACGAAGGTCACCACGCGCGACGGCGTCGATCCCCAGGAAAAAATCGACGAGCTCCGCAAGCTCGCGCAGACGGAATACTTCGACATCGTGCTCCTGCACTACCAGCACACCGGCACCTGGCCCGCGGATACGGTCCGCTGGCAGGACGCAGTTTCCGAAGCGAAGTTGAAGAAGGTACTCCTCGGCCAGGGCGCGTCGGTGCACGGCTTGCCCGCGCTGCGCCGCATGCCCGGGAACAAGTGGCTCGAGGTCGCGATGATTCGCATGAACCACAAGGGCGCGAAGATGGACGCGGAGGACTTCAACACGAACGGCCCCGGCAACATCAGCGAAGTCGTCACGCACACCAAACAGGTGCACACCGAAGGAATGGGCGTGATCAGCATGAAGCTGATCGGCGAAGGCTCCTTCACGAATCGCGAAGATCGTCAGGCAGCGATGAAATTTGCGTTCCGGAATGCCGGCGTCGACAGCGTCACGGTCGGCTTCAAGAATACGGCTGAAGTGGACGAGGCAATCGAGAACTTGAATCTCGCGCTGGCGTAGGTCAGTGGGACAGAGCGGTTAGAAGGGGCGCTTCCCGGTCTAAGTGCCGGGTTACCGCGCAAGCCTTGCTGAACAATAGTATCGTGCCGATTCTAATACTCAACACCATTCGACAAAAGAGAGCTTCTTGTTTTGCCCAGAACTGCGAATCAATCGGCGTGGAGACCAGAAGCACGTTATGGAAGTCGACATATGCTGCATCCCTGATGGAGAATTGGCATCGGAGAGGCGAAGAGCAATGGACCCTTGCGGCTAGCGACGCTTCCGCAGCGACTGCCGTGGAGAAATACCAAAAGTTGGCTTCCCAGTTGAGTGCGAGCAGGGTCGTCTTTAGCACGTCGGCTTCGTCATGGGACAAAGCGAGCGAATCCGCAATCGAGCAGGGCTTTCGCAGCACGCCCCAGATCGTGGTCTCAAAACTGACGGCGTCTGACCTATGCTAACAGCGCTTCGACTGATCCGGACTACACCCATCGGCTTTCGGACCCGCGGGACTTTCGTCAGCATCAAGTCACCGATCGCTAAAGGCTTATCGCCAAGCAGCGAAGTAATCGACCCACACGCTGGAGTCGACTAGAATCAACTGTCACTCCTCATCGCACCCAGATCGCCCTTCCAATTCAACTTGCCACGGAACCGTCGAAGCTCCGATTGCCGGTTCAGGCGCAGCAAGGTTCGTAAAAGCTCTTCGACAGCCTCGCGCTTTGTCACGATGTTGATCCGCACGATGTGTATTCCTACCGCCTATGAACGCTGGCGCGCTCCCCTATTTCAGGCCAGCGCCGACTTACAATAATCGACGCACTTCTTGACTTCCGTCAGCACGTCCGATCCCGCCGGCGTATCGTATTCGTACTCGATGCTGCCGGGGATCTTATATTTCCTCGCCTTCAACAATTGAAGGACTTCCTTCAGCGGCGTCTCGCCCTGTCCCCACGGCATGTTCGGGCCGCCGACCGGCGGCTTGCCGTCCACCGCGGGCTGCGGGCCCTTGCGATCTTTCAGGTGCAGGCTCGCGATGCGATCGTGATATTTTTCGATCACCGCCACGGGCGACTTTCCGTTGACGCCGAAGTAGTGGCCCACGTCGAGATTGAGCGCCGTGTACGGCGACGCGTCGAGTGCCTTGTCGAATCCGGAATCGCCGCCTTGACCGTGGGTGTGGAACGCGATGCGCAGTTTGCGCTTCCCCGCGTAGTCCGCCACGCGATGCAGCAGCTCGTCGTTGCCCGGCAGTTCCATCGTGATGTGGTTCGCGCCGAGCGTCTCGCCAACGTTCCAGATGTACTCGTACTCCTGGTCGGACATGCCCATCGTGGGGGGCAGCTTGAACGCGTAGATCTTCACGCCCGCATCCTCATACATCTTGCGAAAGGCCTTGTACTTGTCCATCGACACCGAAGTGCGCCACGCTTTCAGTGCGGCCGCGGCCTGCTTCGATGCGGCCTGCTGCTCCGGCGTGGGCTGCCGGACGCCGGCCGGCATCGCGGGCGCGCCGGCGTAGTTCTCCGCCACATTGCTCATCAGTTCGATGGCGCTGATGCCGCACTCGAGGCAGTACTTCAGCGTCTCTTCCGCGCTCCCCGGCAGCGCCCGGAAGCTGTACGTGATGGCGCCGATCTGCACGCCTCCGAAATTCGAGTTCGGCTTGGCAGCCATCAAGCGGGCCGCGGTCCCGGCGGCCAGAGCGATTTTTCCAATGTCGCGTCGTGTGTAGAGCATTTGCCTCAGTATAAGGCCCGGCAAGATCCGCTGCGGCCCCCGGATCCGCGAGAATGGGGGCATGGCAGGTCGAGTGTGTCATCACTGCAAGCAGACTATCGGCGAAGGCGAGGAGCACGACTGCTGGACGACGACCGAAGCCGCGCTCACGAAGGGTCTATCCGGAGACCTGCTCGACGCATGGGAGCGACTGCGAGAGACGGCCGCCGCATTCGGAGAGCAGCGGATCTACGCCTCTCACAAATCGATCATGTTCTCGCGGAAGACCTGCTACTTCTTCGTGCGTCCAAAGAGCAAGGCTCTGGAACTATGTGTATTTCTCGACCGCGAGCTAACCGCACCCCAGGTCCGGCGCGCCGACCGGGCATCGAAATCCAAAGTCGCTCACGTCATCCACATCACGCACCGCGACGAAGTCGAGCCTCCGATTACCGACTGGCTGCGCGAAGCTTACACGCTCTCTGACGTGCCGTCCTCCAAGCCCGCCGGCAAATCGCAGCCGAAGCCGGCGAAAATTCGAAAGCGGGCTTAGCGACGCTTCGCGATTACAGGACTGCCGTTTCGTGAAGCAGGCGGCCGGAGGCGAAGCGGTCGAAGCCGAGCAGGCTCGTGTCGACCAGGTCGCAATGGCCGTGAACGATCAGGTCGGCAAGGATGCGGCCGGTGGCGGGCGAGTGCATGACGCCGTGGCCGCTGAAGCCGTTGGCGACGAAGAAGCCGGGCAGGGACGCCACGGGGCCGAGCACCGGGTGGTGATCGGGCGTCATCTCGTAGAGTCCCGCCCAGGCGCGCTTCGGATTGACTTCCGCCTCTTCAAGACAAGGCAGGCGATCGACGCCGCGAGTGAGCACCTTCTCAATAAAGGCGCGGTCGAAATTGAGTTTGAAGCCGGGCGTCTCTTGGGGATCGTTCCACGCGAGCAGCAGGCCGCGGCCTTCGGGACGGTAGTGAAAGCCGGTGTTCATATCGACCACCATGGGCGATTCGTGCGAGACGCCGTCGAAGGGTTCGGTGGGAACCAGCATGCGGCGCAGCGGTTCGACGGGCAGATCGACGCCCGCGAGCCGCGCGACGCCGCCAGCCCACGCGCCGGTCGCGTTGACCAGAGTGCGGGTGGCGAATGCGCCGCGTGAGGTTTCGACGCCGCAGATTCCGCGCGCATCGATCTGGATGCCGGTGACCTCGGTATCGCGCACCAGTTCGACGCCGCGCTCGATGGCCTTGAGCATGAAGCCCGTCATCACGCTATACGGATCGACGAAGCCATCGGTCGCGCAGAAGCTGCCGCCGATAATGTCGTCGGAGCGGAGTTCGGGCGCGAGGCGCGAGACGCCGGCGGCGTCGAGCAGGTGAACGTCCTGCAATCCGGCGGCAATCTGCGCGGCATAATTCGTGCGCAGGTAATCCATATGCGCGGGTTTGGTAGCGACGAAGAGATAGCCCTGCGGACGATAGCCGGCAGGGTGCCCCATCACTTCGTCGAAGGCCGCGAAGAACGGGATGGAGAACATCGACATACGAATGTTCACCGGAGTGGCGAACTGCGCGCGCACGCCGCCCATGCTTTTGCCCGTGGACCCCTTGCCCTGACTGGTCTCCCGCTCGAGTACGAGTACGTTGGTGCATCCGGCCTCGGTCAGGTGATACGCGATGCTGGACCCGACAATGCCTGCCCCGATGATGATGACGTCCGCCGATTTCAAAAGGTCCTCCGTGGAATTCACATTCTACCTACTGGAGAAGGCTGACGAGGTTGTAATTACTTGACGTCGGAGTCGGTGTTGCCGGCGAGCGGGTTGACGATGCGCTTCCACTGGCTGCCGTTCGCCGCTTGCTTAACGAGACCGAACGGGCCGAGCGCCCACGCGTTGCCCGAGGCGCGGAGCAGTTTATTGAGAAAGAACTGGCTCTCGGTGGCCTGGGGCTTCCAGGTTTCGCCGCCGTCAGGGCTCATTAGGAAACCGTCGTCGGTGGTGATCCAGCCGCGATTGGCGCCGTCGAAAGCGATCGAAGTCAGCCAGCCGGAATAGCCCGTGGACTTGGCCTCCCAGTTCGCACCGCCGTCCTTGGTGCGGAACAGTTGGCCGGCGAAAC
>JAOAPT010000580.1 GCA_025463045.1 Candidatus Solibacter sp. | reverse complement strand
GACGGTTACAAGGGCACGATCGGCGTCTCCGAAGGCTGTGCTGACAATCAAGACCGGACGCACCTTTTCGGCCATCCCAAGATCAAACAGCCACACTTCGCCGCGCGCGGGAATCACTCGAGGTTGGCCAGTAGGTGATCTGCGGCGGCGGCGATCTCAGAATCGTCTAGCGGACCAGAGTCGAACGGCACAGCGCGTCTCAAGAACTCCACTGTGAACACGCGCTTTTCGTCCTCGGGAAGAGCTTCGAACTCCTCCAGCAGGCGGGCTGTTTGGCCACTCATATTCTTAGGCTAACGGTTTCCGTGTTCGGCGGCAACTCCCCCTGCCATCTTATAACAGGGAACTTCCCTGCACGCCGACGGCGCTCCGTTCGTCTATGCTGGCAACATGGTGCGCCTACTCGTATTCTTCCTGTGCGCGATCGCGTTTGCACAGGAACCCTGCCAGGTGCCTCCGGAGATTCGCGGGCTGACTCTCGAACAGATTCGGGCGCGCGTGAACTCCGGGGAAAACGATTTCTTCCTCTACAAGCAACTGCTCGACTTGACGCCCAGTGTTCCCAAGCCGGGGACGCTAGCGGTGGAGTTTGAGCGGCGGCTCAAGCCGGACGATGGCGTGCTGTCATACCTGTACGGCCGGGCTCTGATCGGGAAGAATACGCCGGAAGCGATCGTGCACCTGAATCGGGCGACTGAGCTCTCGCCATCGCTGCCGTGGACGTATCTGGCGCTGCAGGAGGTCTACGCGAGCCGTAACTTTGCGGACAAGGCCAAGTTACTCGATAACATGCGGAGCTACCACAACCTGTGCCCAGCGAACACCGACGGCTTCCGCTATCTCGACAAACTCACCGACGGAGCGGAGGCGGTCGGGTGGGTTCGCGATCTCCGTCCATTGCTGGAGGCCAGCCCGGGCGAGGAGCAGGGTCGATACTGGCGGCTGCTCTGGGCCGCGGAATTCCGCCTCACTCCGCAGGCGGAGTACGACGCGCTGCGCGCTAAGGTCGCCGGCGATGTAAAGCGACTGGAAGCTCTGCCCAATGCCGGTGATCGGACCCTCATGGGTGCACTGGCGGACGGGTACAAACTCAGCGGCCAAATGGACGCCGCCGGCCGGATCGAACACCAGCTGAATCCGGACGAGGGCTTCAACAAGAACTACGATGCGTGGATGGTGAAGTCCGGACTGCGCGGCGGGAATCTGACAGCGGAAGAGCGCCAGGCGGCCTTTCGCGAGTATGCCAAAATCTCCGTCGAATGGACGGCGAAATGGCCGGACGATCCGGCGGCTTGGTCGGTACGGCTGCTCGCCCTCACCGGCGATCCGAACTGGAAGAAGGAGGATTTGGAGCAGGTAGGTGAACAGTATTTGAAGGTCGAGGCGCCGCACCGGGTGGGCTGGACCTATACTCCGGGCGCGCTACGCGTTACCCAGCTCTGGTTCCGCTACGGGATCCGCATTCCCGATTGCGTGACGATGGCGGAGCGCGCACTCGATGAGATTGCGCGCGGCCCGATGGAGTATAGCGATCTGACGGCGCCTCCGAATGCCGCCGACATCGTGAAGCGCAGCCAGTTCGGGTTCGACGTCAGTCTGTGGGATGCCATGGATGTGATCGCGGGCGGCGCGGCGCAGTTGAAGGATTTCGAGAAGGCGCGGCGGATGCTCGCGCGCATGCAGCGATGGCTCGACGAGAATCAGTTCAAGAAAGACGATGCAAGCGCCGGGTTCACGCGGTTCCAGGCCTCGTACCTCGTCGCGGCCGGACGCGTCGCCGAAGCCGAAGGTCACAAAGTTGACGCGACTGCACTCTACACCAAGGCGGCGGCAACCGGCTTCATCGACGGGGAAGTGCGCAAGCATGCTCGCGCGCTTTGGGACGAACAGGGAGGCACGCGCGAGGGTTGGTCGCTCGCAACGCGTCGTCTGCCCGCGCCCAAACCTCCCAACCTTTTGCCCGTGGATATCGCGACTACGTACGCGGCGTGGACGAAGGTCGACATGCCGCTGCCCGATGCCGGCCTGCGCGATGCTGCCGGCAAGCCATGGGCGCTGACGAACCTCAAGGGAAAACTCACGCTGGTGAATGTGTGGGCGACGTGGTGTGTACCATGCCGCGAGGAGTTGCCGCAGATTCAGAAGCTCTACGAACTCAGCCGTCAGCGCGGGGACTTCGAAGTGGTCACGTTTAGCATTGACGAGAATCCTGGGGAACTCGAGCCGTTCATGAAATCGAAAGGCTATACGTTCCCGGTGGTGCTCGCGCGGCAGTACTTGGAAAACGTGGCTGCGCCCGTGACGATTCCGCAGAACTGGGTGGTCGATGGGAAGGCCACTCTCCGCGAAAAAAGCATCGGCTTCGATTCGCGAATTGTGGATTGGGCTGCGCAGACGGCGGCCCGCGTGATACGCGCCGGGAACTGAACTGCTCGCCAAGGCTGGGTTACCCAAGGTTGGGTTACCCAAGGCTCGGTCACCCAAGGCTACTCTGTTAGGATGGCCAAGGGATGCACAGAGAATACGTGAAGTGGTACAGCCCGTCTCTGCACCGGGAGATGGAGCTGTTGGCGTTCGGCCACAGCGGATTTCCAGTCGTGGTCTTTCCGACTTCGGGCGGCCGTTTCTGGGAGTATGAAGAGCGCGGAATGATCGGTGCGCTATCCCCGAAAATCGAGCGCGGCGAACTGCAAGTCATCTGCGTCGATTCGGTGGACCAGGAGTCGTGGTACAACCGCGGCGTTGCGCCACTCGACCGGTTGCACCGGCAGAACGCGTTCGACGCGTACCTGGTGCTGGAAGTCGCGCCGTTCGTTCGCAATCGTACGAGCTGGCCGCAGTTTGGGACAACGGGCTGCAGCTTTGGCGGATATCATGCGGTGAACGTGGCGATGCGGCATCCCGACCTGGTGACGTATGCGGTGAGCATGTCCGGGGCATTCGAGATTCCGAAGCGTTTTCTGGACGGCTATTACGACACGAACGCGTACTTTCACAGCCCGCTCGATTACCTGCCGAACATGAATGACGATGGCCGGCTGGGGATGCTGCGCCGTAATTATTGCGTGCTCGCCGTGGGCAGTCACGATCCGCTGTTCGATCAGAATGTGAGGCTCGCGCACGTGCTCGGCACGAAAGGGATTCCGCACGTCCTGGACGTTTGGGAGGGATTCGGACACGATTGGCCGTGGTGGTTACAGATGGCGGAGAAGTTCTTTTTGTAGGAGCTCGAATGGCGAAGATCGGCGTACTGTACGGCATGGAAAACTCGTTCCCACCGGCGTTGGTGGACCACATCAACGCACGCAACGTGGATGGCGTGAGGGCTGAGCATCTGAAGGTGGGCGGCGTGCGAATGGCCGACCCGTGCGGGTACGACGTGATCGTCGACCGCATTTCGCACGATATCCCGTTCTATCGCTCGTACCTGAAAAACGCGGCCCTGACGGGCACGCGCGTCATCAACAATCCCTTCTGGTGGAGCGCGGACGATAAGTTCTTCAATTACGCGCTGGCTGCGAAGCTCGGAGTCGCGGTGCCGCCGACAGTGCTGCTGCCGCACAAGAGAAATCCGGAGGGGACCACCGATCAGTCGATGCGCAACCTGGAGTATCCGTTGGATTGGGCGGGAATCTTCGAATACGTCGGCTTTCCGGCCTTCCTTAAACCGCACGATGGCGGCGGCTGGAAGAGCGTGTACAAGGTCGATAATCCGACCGAGTTGTACGCCGCGTACGACGAGAGCGAGCAGCTTTGCATGACGCTCCAGGGCGCGGTGGATTTCGAGGAATACTTCCGGTGCTACGTGGTGGATCAGGAGAAGGTCCACGTGATGCGCTATGACCCGAAGCAGCCGCATCATCTGCGCTACGTGCCGGGGAATCCGCCGCCCTCGCCTGCATTGGGCGCGCGGATTGTGAGCGACTCGTTGAAGCTGTGCCGCGCGCTTGGGTACGACCTGAATACCGTGGAGTTCGCGGTGGAAGGCGGTGTGCCATACGCAATCGACTTCATGAATCCGGCGCCGGACGCCGGGTTGGAATCGGTCGGCGCGGAGAACTTCCGCTGGATCGTGGAGGCCGTGTCGGATATGGCGATCGAGCGCGCACTCGCGCCGGCAGCGATTCCGAAGGAATATCGCTGGTCAAAGTTCCTGGCTCCGGAAGGGGTGAAGGCATGAGTCTTATGTCGTCTGTCAGACCAAGTCTGAGTATTGGAATCGAGGAAGAATATCAGACGGTCGATCCGGTGACTCGCGACTTGAGGTCGCACATCCACGCGGAGATTGTGCAGAAGGGCAAGCTGCTGCTCGCCGAACGGGTGAAGCCGGAGATGCACCAGTCGGTGGTCGAGATCGGCACCGGCGTCTGCCTGAATATTCAGGAAGCGAAGGACGAGATCCGCACCATCCGACAGCAGATTATTACGCTGGCGCGGCAGAACGGTCTTCGGCTATCGGCGGGCGGCACGCATCCTTTCGCGCAGTGGCGCGACCAGGAGATCTACCCCGACGATCGCTATCGCACGATTGTGGAAGATCTGAAGATGGTCGCGCGCGCGAACCTGATTTTCGGATTGCACGTACACATCGGCGTGGAAGATCGCGAGACGGCGATCCAATTGATGAACAGCGCGCGTTATTTTCTGCCGCACCTGCTGGCGCTGTCGGCGAACTCGCCGTTCTGGGTGGGGATGGAGACGGGGCTGCGGTCGTATCGCTGCAAGGTGTTCGACAAGTTCCCGCGCACGAACATTCCGGATCTGTATCAGAGCTGGAGCGAGTTCGAGAATTACGTGAACCTGTTGATCCACACCAACTGCATCGATAACGCGAAGAAGATCTGGTGGGACATTCGCCCGCATCCTTACTTCCCTACACTGGAATTCCGCATCTGCGACATGCCGATGCGCCTGGACGAGACGATCGCGATCGCCGCGCTGTGCCAGGCGATCATCGCCAAGCTCTATAAGATCCACGAGAAGAATTTGAGCTTCCGGCAGTACAGCCGCTCGCTGATCATGGAGAACAAGTGGCGTGCGGCGAGGTACGGGCTGGACGGCAAAATGATCGATTTCGGCAAGCAGACC
>JAOAPT010000571.1 GCA_025463045.1 Candidatus Solibacter sp. | reverse complement strand
AGATCAAACCCCTGCATTCCCGTCCCTTGCGACGGCTATAATTGAAAGTCCCGCATGCCCTTGAACTGGTCTCCGCTGTGGCTCAGCCTTCGTGTTGCCGGCATTGCCACCGCGGGCGCGCTGCTGCCCGGACTTTGGCTCGCGTATCTGCTCGCTACCCGCGCGTTTACGGGACGCAAGGCTGTGTTCGCACTGCTCGCACTCCTGCTCGCGACGCCGGTCGTCATTCTCGCGTCGATTCTGGCGCGGCCCGCATTTCTGTGGCCCGCGGGTGCTGCCGCCGGAGCGCTCGCCGCGCTGCCCTTCGTCGCGCTCGGAGTGCGCACTTCGCTGCGCACGCTCGATCTGGCGTATGGCAATGCGGCGCGCTCGCTCGGCACCGGCGAATGGCGGATCTTCTGGCGCGTGCTCCTTCCGCTCGGATGGCGGCCCGTGCTCGCGGCGTGCGCCATCGCCTTCGCGCGTGTGTTCGCGGAGTGGACGATCGCGGGCACGCTATGACGCAGGCGCGCGTGGTCCGCAAGCTGCCCGCTTGCACCCTGGATGTCGACCTGCTGCTGCCCGCCGGGATCACCGCTCTCGCCGGACCTCCGGGCGCGGGCAAGACGCTTCTGCTCGACACCATCGCGGGATTTGCTCCCGCCGATTCGGGGCGCATTCTGATCGACGACGCGATCGTGTTCGACGCCGTGTCGCACGTCGACCTCCCGGCGCTCCGCCGGCGCTGCGCTTACATCGCGGCGGGCGAATCGCTCTTTCCGCACATGACGGTGCGCCAGAACCTGATGTTCGCAGCCGCGCGGTGGGCGCGCCTGGAGCGCCACAAGCGTGTCGCCGAAATGCTCGAGCGCTTCGAACTCGCGGACACGCTCGAAAAGCGCCCCAACGAGATTGCGCCCGAGCACCGGCTGCGCGCCGAAATCGCACGTGCGCTGATGACCGAACCGAAGCTCCTGCTGATCGACGAACGCGGTGCCGGTGAATCGCTCCTCCGCATTCTGGCCGCCGCGTTCGACGGCGCGATCCTGCTGGTCACCGGCGATCTCGACGTCTGCTATGCGGCTGCCGCGCACCTTGCGCTGATCGAAAGCGGCCGTCTGGTGCAGCGCGGGCCGGCGCGCGATATCATCGAACACCCGGAGTCGCTCGACGCCGCGCGCCTCCTCGGAATCGACAATATCTTCCCGGCCACGATCGCGGCGCTCGACCCAGGGCGCAATCAGAGCCGCCTCGAATGCGATGCGTTCGTGCTCACCGCGCCCTATCTCAAAGGGCACCTGAAGGGCGATCGCGTCTCCGTTGGGATTCGCGCGCAGGATGTGCGCGTCCACTCCGGCGAGCTGGAAGCGGGCCTCAACTACCTCGCCGCGCCGCTGCTCCGCACGAGCGAGCGCGTGCGGACGGTGAGCCTCGAATTCGCAGGCGGGATTAGGGCAGAGCTCCAGCGCGACACCTTCGAGCGGCAGAAGGATAATAGAAGTTGGCAGGTGGAATTTCCGCCGGCCGCACTGCGCGTGTTTTAGATGCCGCTGAAATCGCTCGCCGAATACGAACTGCTCGCCGCGCAGGCGCACGGTCATCTGTGCGCCGGACAGATTCTCGGACTGCGCATGGCGCTGCACGGCGTCGCTCTGCTCGGGCTCGAAGATCCTGCGGGCACGGATCGCAAACGCCTCGTCACGTTCGTCGAAATCGACCGCTGCATGACGGACGCGATCACCGTGGTCACCGGCTGCCGTCTCGGCAAGCGCGCGCTCAAGTTCCGCGATTTCGGAAAGGCCGCGGCCACGTTCTGCGATCTTCGCGATCACCGGGCCGTGCGCATCGCGGCGCGCGAGAGCTCGAAGCAGCTCGCCAGCGAAAAATATCCGGATATCCCCGATAAGAACCAGCAGCAGATGCGCGCCTATCGCGAGTTGTCCGATGACGAGTTGTTCGACCGCTCGTGGGTGACCGTCGAAGTCGGCCCGCAGGACCTGCCCGGCTTCAAGGCGCCACGTGTGCTCTGCGCGCAATGCGGGGAGGGCGTCAGCTTCGGGCGCGAAGTGCTTTGCGAGGGGCGGACGCTCTGCCGCGCCTGCGCCGGGGAGCGCTACTACACCCCGGCGTGATGCTCCGCTATTACATTACCGACCGCCGTGCCGCCGGCGGCGAGGTAAATCTGCTGCGGTTCGTGGAGCGCGCCGTTCAGGATCGGGTGGAGCTGATTCAAGTACGTGAGAAAGATCTCAGCGCGCGCAAGTTGTCCAGTCTGGTACGCCGCGTCGTCGAGCTCGCCCGTCCTTTCGGCACAAAGGTCCTGGTTAACTCGCGTCTCGATGTCGCGCTGGCCTGCGGCGCGGACGGCGTCCACCTGACAGGAAATTCCGTCTCGGCGCAAATTCTTCGCACCGTCTCACCGCCGGACTTCGTCGTCGGCCTTTCGACGCACTCCCTCGAGGAGTTGCGCAGCGCGGAAAGCGAGGGAGCGGATTTCGCGGTCTATGGACCGATCTTTCCGGTGCGCTCCAAACCCGGTTACTTACCGCACCTTGGACTCGATGGAATACGCGAAGCCGTGCAGACGGTGACGATCCCGGTGATTGCTTTGGGTGGCGTAACACTGGAAAACGCGCCAGCCTGCATGCGTGCCGGTGCCGCTGGAGTGGCCGGGATTTCGATGTTTCAAAGCATACCGAGGGGCGCCTCCGTTGGCAACGAAGATGCCCCATAGCGGTGCATGAAGAAGATTACTTTGTACCTCGTCTCGCTTTGCGCGGCAGGCGCGCCAGCCTTCGCGCAGTTCTCTCACTTCACCGGGTTCGTCGGCGGCGGCTTCACCACCCCTATTAACCCGATTGCCTCTCGCATCGACACCGGCTACAACATCACAGCCGGCGCGGGCATAAATGCCAACCACCATCTGGGGGTCATGCTGGACTTCATCTTTGACTCGAATGGCATCAACCGCCGCTTCCTCGACCAGGTCCAGGCGCCCGACGGGCACGTACGGATCTGGGGCTTCACGCTCGACCCCGTGGTGCACGTCACTCAGGAAGGACCGGTCGATTTCTACGTCACCGGCGGCGGCGGAATTTATCACCGTACCGTTGAATACACGCAGCCCGTGATTGCGCAGGGGATATTTTTCGACCCATGGTGGGGCTTCTACCCGGCTGCCTTCACGACCAATCAGATAATTGGATCCTATGGACAATATAAGGGCGGCCTGGATGGCGGAGCCGGCCTCAGCTTCAAGCTCGGCAGCAGTAACGTCAAAGCGTTCGCCGAAGCTCGCTATCACCACATCTTCACGCGCGGCGTGGCAACGGATATCATTCCTGTCACGTTCGGCCTGCGCTGGTAAGAACGCAGACCGCCAGCCAGCTAATCGCCCGGCGCGAAGTAGCCATGCCGCCAGGATGTGCGCACCCGCGCCATCCCGGCCGGCGGCTGGACGGTGATCCGAACACGGTGATATTTGCCATCGTTGTGCGCCGTATCGGGGTTGTAACCCAGCACGTATTCCGAGCGCATCTCCAGGCTGAGCCGTTCCATCGCAGCCGGCAGTTCACTGAGTTTCCTGACCTGCAGCGCGCGTCCACCCGTCTCCTCGCAGATGCGCTCGAGTAGCGGCGACCGTTCGAAAATACTGACTGCATACACCTTGACGTCAGCTTCGCGCAACATTGAAACCATTTCGCCCGACGAGTAGCGGCTGTTGTTGTCGCCGCCGTCGCTAAGGACAAGGAGCACGCGGCGCTGGTTATTCGCTTTGCGGCTGTGTTGGGCAGCCAGCACGATTGAATCGTTGAGCGCCGTCCAGCCTTTCGCTTCGATGCCGTTCAGTTCGCGTGAGATCGCGTGCGTGTCTTGCGTGTAGGGCGAGAGCAGTTGCGCCTGGTCGCTGAAGCGGATCAGGAAAAACTCGTCGCCCTTGGAACCGGTGCCGAGAAACTGCTCCACCGCCTGCCGGGCATCGTGGATCCGCGTCTTCATGCTGCGACTGCTATCGAAGACCACCCCCGCAGAAATCGGCGTGTCCGAAGTGAAGAACGTCGAAATCGGCTGTTCGACGTCGTCTTCGAAGATACGGAAGTCCTTCTTGCTAAGGCCGAGCAGCGGCTTACCGCGCAGGTCCGTGACAGTGACTGGAATCTGCACCATCTGAACGTCCATACGCAGGTTGGCTCGCGGGACGTTCACGGTGCGCACGACAGGCGCACGCGGCGTAATCGCCACCTCCTGGCCTGCCGCCCCTATACCCATCAAACCGGCCAACAAAAAGACACGCACCATGCTGCACACCCCCAGGCTCGGATCTCTTAAGGCGCCTAGTATATCGCAAGCAATCGCCGGTGTGTATTAGGCAACAGTTCTTAGAGATTTCACCCGATCGCGAAGTTGCGCCGCCTTTTCGAACTCGAATTTCCGCGCGGCTTCGCGCATGCGTTCTTCCAGTTCGGCGATGAAGCGCAGCCGCTGCTCCGGCGTCAACTGTTCCACATCAGGATCTTCTTCCAACGGCACCGTGACGTAGTCGCCCTCGGCCACCGCAACCAGGCTCATGTCGATCGCCTTGATGATGGATTGCGGCGTAACGTGGTTGAGATCGTTGTACTCGATCTGCGTCTGGCGCCGGCGCGCGGTCTCGGCCAGAGCCTTGCGCATGCTGTCCGTCATCACGTCGGCATAGAGAATCGCGTGCCCTTCGACGTGGCGCGCGGCGCGTCCGATGGTCTGGATCAGCGCACCCCACGAACGCAGAAAGCCTTCCTTATCGGCGTCCAGGATGGCGACCAGCGAAACTTCGGGCAGGTCGAGTCCTTCGCGCAGCAGGTTGATTCCAACGAGCACATCGAATTCGCCGCGGCGCAGATCGCGGAGGATCTTGATGCGGTCGAGCGTAGTGATTTCCGAGTGCAGATAGCGGCAGCGCACGCCGACCTCGGAATAATATTCTGATAAATCCTCCGCCATGCGCTTGGTCAGCGTGGTCACCAGGATGCGCTGATTGTTCTCCACGCGCGCGCGGATCTGTCCGAGCAGATCGTCGACCTGGCCCTTCACGGGGCGAATCTCCACCGTGGGATCGAGCAGTCCCGTAGGGCGGATGATCTGCTCGACCACCACGCCGCTCGATTTCGTCAGCTCGTACGGTCCGGGCGTCGCCGAGACGTAGACAAGCTGATTGACGCGATGCTCGAACTCCTCGAAGGTGAGCGGACGATTGTCGAGCGCGCTCGGCATGCGGAAGCCGTGCGCGACGAGCACCTCTTTGCGCGAGCGATCGCCATGATACATGCCGTGCAACTGCGGCACCGTCTGGTGGCTTTCGTCGAGAAACATCACGGCGTCGTGCGGCAGATAATCGAGCAAGGTAGGAGGAGCTTCGCCGGGCAGCCGTCCCGAGAAATGGCGCGAGTAGTTCTCGATCCCATGGCAGTAGCCGATCTCCTTCATCATTTCGAGATCGAACATGGTGCGCTGATAAAGACGCTGCGCCTCGACCATCTTGCCCTGATTCACCAGTTCCTTGCGCCACCACTCGAGCTCGTTGCGGATGCTCTGCATGGCACTCTCTTTGGTCTCCGACGACATCACGTAGTGCGTCTTCGGATAGATCGGCAGCCGCTGGTAGGTCTGCTTCACGGTGCCGAGCAGCGGGTCGATCTGCGACAGGCTTTCGATTTCGTCGCCCCAGAGTTCAATGCGGTACGCGTCGTCATCGTAAGTGGGGTAGACCTCGATCACGTCGCCACGCACGCGAAATGTTCCGCGCCGGAAATCGGTGTCGTTGCGCTCGTAGAGGATTTCCACCAGGCGGGTGACGATCTGGTTGCGCGAGATCTTCTGCGCCTTCTCGAGCATCAACAACATGCCGTAGTAGGCCTCCGGCGAGCCCAGGCCGTAGATGCAGCTTACGCTGGAAACGATCACGCAATCGCGGCGTTCGAACAGGCTCTTGGTGGCCGCGAGGCGCAACTTGTCGAGTTCGTCGTTGACGGTCGCGTCCTTCTCGATGTAGACGTCGCTCGCCGGGATGTAGGCTTCGGGCTGATAGTAATCGTAATAGCTGACGAAATACTCAACCGCGTTCTCCGGGAAGAAAGTCCTGAACTCGTGGTAGAGTTGCGCCGCGAGTGTCTTGTTGTGCGCCAGCACCAGCGCCGGACGGTTGATCGCTTCGATGACCTTGGCCATCGTGAACGTCTTGCCCGACCCGGTGACGCCGAGCAGTACCTGATGCTGTTCCCCTTCGCGAATCCCACGAGTCAGTTCCGAGATAGCGTTAACCTGATCCCCGCGCGGTTCGTACGTGACCGCCAACCGAAAGCTCATATTTCTAGAGTGCCAGAAAAAGGTGAGGGGATTGGCGCTGCCCATGCGCCTTCTTCATCAGTCACTATGTGGGCAGGCTGGCGTCCAACCGGCGCGTGACGTCGGCCGGCGCGCGCTATTCTGAAGGTTAGTGGCCTTCAATCCCTCTGCAAGCTCAAAGGTACTGGTGCGTGCCACCAACTGGCTGGGCGATGCGGTCATGTCTCTGCCCGCCATCCGCGCGATCCGCGAAATTTTTCCGCACGCCCATGTCGCGGTGCTGGCTCGCCCGTGGGTCGCCGACCTGTACGCGCGCGAGAAGGCGATCGATTGCGTGATTCCTTATGCGGCAATGAAGGGCCTGGGAGCTCGCCGCGAATTTGCCGGGCGCCTGCGCGCTGAGCGCTTCGATTGCGCGATCCTGCTGCAGAATGCGTTCGACGCGGCGCTAATTACGTGGCTCGCTGGAATTCCCGAACGCATCGGCTACGCGCGCGACGGGCGCAGCGCGCTGTTGACGCAGGCAATCCCCGTGCCCGAGCCCGGCGATCTGCCGCGCCACGAGCGCTTCTACTATCTCGAACTACTGCGACGCGCGGGGATGATGGAGCGATTCCCGGTCAGCGATTCCATCCGGCTGGAAGGAATTGAGGATGCGCGTGCCGAGGGATCTGCTCACTTAAGAGCACTCGGGATCGAGGGCGCGGTGATCGGGATTAGTCCAGGTGCAGCGTATGGGAATGCCAAGCGATGGCTGCCCGAGCGGTTTGCGGAGTCCGCCGCGATGATTCCGGGTGCGCACAACTTCCTGATATTCGGATCGCCGGCCGAGCGTGAATTGTGCGAGACGGTGGCGGCGCGCTTGCCGAATTCGCGCAATCTGGCGGGCGAAACGAGCCTGCGCGAATTCATCGATCTCGCCGCGGCGTGCCGCTTATTTCTCACCAACGATTCGGGCGCGATGCACGTGGCGTCCGCGCTCGGCGTGCCGACGGTGACGATCTTCGGCGCGACGGACGACACGACCACCGGGCCGACCGGATCGCTCGCGCGCGTGGTCCGCGAGCACGCCGAGTGCAGTCCCTGCCTGTTGCGTGAATGCCCGATCGATCACCGCTGCATGACGCGCGTCACGAGCGAGAGAGTCGCGCAAGTGGCGAGGGAGCTTTTATGAGGATGGCGGCCCACCAAAGCGATGAAGAACCGAGCCCCAATCGGAGCCGCGACCGTGAGGGAGCGGTGGCCCTTTGCGGCGACCACCTCTCCCTCACGGTCGCGGCTCGGATGGAGTGCGGCCGAGCAGAGGTGATGAAGAGCGGAGATTATTCTTCAACGAAGGGATTGCACAGGAATCGTGGACACGCGGACTAAGATCGTAAATCCCGACACCGTCCCGCGTAACGCGACCGTCGTCACCGGGACGTTCGACGTCATCCGTGCTGAGGACGTACGCGATCTCGCCAGGCTCGCCCGCCCGGTCGTCGTCGTCGTGCTGCCGCTTACGGGCGAAGTCTTGCCGCAGCGCGCGCGCGCGGAGTTGGCGGCTGGTCTACGCATGGTAGACTACGTTTTAATTACAGATGACGGCCATCCGGAAGCCATACTCGCAGCTCTACAGCCCGCTCAACTGGTGCGTCTGGAAGCCGTCCACGTGCAACGCAAACGGCAGTTGATGGAGCATGTTCACCGCCGGCAAACCAGCTAGCAGCCGCATCCTCGCAGTGCGACTGTCTGCGATGGGCGACATCATCCACACCTTGCCTGCCGTTGCCTGGCTCAAGCAGAGTCATCCCGGCGCGCACGTCACGTGGCTGGTGGAGCCGCAGTGGGCGGCGCTCCTCGAAGGCAATCCTTATATCGACCGAGTAATCCACATGCGACGGAAGCAATTCGCGGACCTGGTGGCGACGCGCCGCGAACTGCGCTCGGCGCCCTACGATTTCGCGGTGGATTTTCAAGGCCTGCTGAAATCCGCGCTGGCCGCCAGCGCCGCGCATCCCGCGCACATCTACGGCTTTCACCAGTCGCAGGTCCGCGAACGCCTGGCCGCGCTGTTTTATTCGCACAAGACGCGGGCGCGCGCTACACACATCGTCGATCGCAACATGGAACTCGCGGCCGCTTGCGCCGGACCCGGCGGAGAGCACGCGCCGCGCATTTTCCCGCTGCCTCCCGGAAGTGCCGAATGCGACCTGCCATCGGGAGAATTCGTGCTCGCCTCGCCGCTCGCAGGCTGGAAGAGCAAGCAGTGGCCGATCGCGCATTATCGCGCGCTCGCCGTGCGACTACGCCGGGACCTAGGCATTCCGCTGGTGCTCGATGGTCCGCCAGGCGCCGATTTCGCAGAGGCCGAGCCCGCGATTCCGCACCACTCCAGCATCGCCGGACTAATTTACGTGACTCGCCGCGCCGCAGCCGTGGTTGGCGTGGACAGCGGACCCTTGCACCTCGCCGCCGCGCTCGGCAAGCCGGGCGTCGCGATCTTCGGACCGACCGACCCAGCGCGCAACGGCCCTTACGGCGAGTCGCTGCACCTTCTCCGCACCACCGCCGCCGCGACGACCTACAAGCGCGGCGCTACCATCGACCCCAGCATGCTACAGATTTCTCCCGACCAGGTTTTCGAACTCTTGCGAACCATGCTCCACGAGCGGCCGCACCCCGCGGGAAGCATGGCCGAATGAATTTCTTTCCCAAGCCGTATGCCGATGCCGTCGCGCGCCTCCGTGTACCCAGCGGATTCCTGATCGTCGTCGTGTTCGGCTGGTTCTCGCGTCCCACGCCCGAGTCGATGGCGATCGGCATCCCCATTTCGCTGCTCGGTCTCGCGCTGCGCGCGTGGGCTGCCGGATGCCTCGCCAAGAATCAGCAGCTTGCCACCGGCGGACCTTACCGGTACACGCGCAATCCGCTTTACGTCGGGACTCTGCTGGTGGCCGCCGGCCTGGCGATCGCGTCGCGCAGTCCGGGACTGGCGGTGTTGTTCGTGGCGGTGTTCCTGCTGGTGTATCTACCTGTTATCCAAAATGAAGAGCAGCACCTGCGCCAAATCTTTGCGGAGTACGCGGGCTACGCGGAGCGGGTACCGGCGCTGTTTCCGAACTTTTCCGCGCCGCACGAAAACAACCCGAATCCTTTTCGCGCCGCGCTCTATCTAAAAAACCAAGAGTACCAAGCCGGTCTGGGATTTTTGGCCGGGATGCTGTTTCTTCTTTGGAAAATGCTGGGTTAAGAGCCTGCACTCGCACGGGGCGGACCTGACGGTTCGCCCCATCAGAGTTTCCCCTCAATTCTTAAAATACGGATGTGGTTCCGGCACTGCCGAGCCATCTTTGCGCGGATCCGACGCACCGTACTTCACCCCGGTCGCCGAGTTGTAAATCACCGCTTGGCCGCCCCCCATCTGATTCGAAAAATCGCCGACCACTTTGATCTCGTGGCCCTTCGCGGTCAGCGCGTCGCGGACCTGCTTCGTCACGCGATTCTCGATCAGGATGTCGCACCCGGAGAATTTCAGCTTCGTGAAGCGCGGCGCCTCGAGCGCCATCTGAATGCTCATCCCGTGATCTACCACGTTCGAGACGAACTGCGCGTGCGCCGGCGTCTGATTCATCCCGCCCATGATCCCGAAACCGATGTGGACATCGCCCTTCTCCATAAAGGCTGGAATGATCGTCTGGTAGGGCCGTTTGCGCGGCGCCACCGCATTGAGGTGCGCCGGATCGAACTCGAACAGCGCGCCGCGATTCTGCAGCGCGAAGCCGTAATCGTCCACCACCACGCCCGACCCGAAGTGCTGGTACACGCTCTGAATCAGCGACGCAATGTTGCCCTCGCGATCGACCACCGAGAGGTAAACCGTGTTGCCCGCGACGGTGTCCGGCGAGCCGGGCGTCTCTTCGCAGCGCGCGTGATTGGCGTCGATCAACTTCGCCCGCTCGCGCCCGAAGGCCGGTGAGATGAGGCCCGCGACAGGCACCTTGCTGATGCGCGGATCGGCCAGGTAGCGATGCAGGTCGGCGAAAGTCAACTTCTGGGCTTCGATCTGCGCGTGCAGTTCTTCGATACCGCGCGGCGCGTAAGATCCCAGCGGGAAGGTGGAAAGGATGTTGAGCATCTCGAGCGGTCCGAGGCCCTGGCTGTTGGGCGGCAGCTCGTAGACCTTCCAGCCGCGATAGTCCGTGGAGACGGGCGTGACCCACTCGCTCGAAAACTCGCTCAGGTCGGGGAGCGCCATCGTGCCGCCGAGGCGCTCGCTGGTCTTCACGATGGCTTTCGCAATCGCACCCTTGTAGAAGGCGGCGGGACCCTGCGCGGCGATCAGTTCATACGCCGCGCCGAGTTCGGGATTGCGCGCGATCTCGCCGAGCTTCGGCGTCTCGCCGTTTTTCATATACACGCGGCGGCCGTTCAGGTCTTTGGCGAGTTTGGCCGATTCCTCGTGCCAGGTTTCGTGAATAATCTCCGTGACGGGGAAGCCGTTCTTCGCGTAATAAATGGCGGGCGCGAAGAGGTCTTTCCACGGCAGCTTACCGAACTTCTGATGGAGCTTCGCCCAGCCGTCGACGCAGCCGGGGACGGTGACGGCGTCGATTCCGAGCTGCGGCATGCCGGTGTTGCCCTTCGCCTTCAGCACATCGATCGTGAGCCCTTTGGGCGCCCAGCCGCTGGCGTTAATGCCCGTGAGCTTGCCTGTCTTCGCCTCCCAATAGATGACGAAGAGATCGCCGCCAATCCCGCCGCGTTCAGGCTCGACGACGCCGAGGACGGCATTGGCCGCGATCGCCGCGTCGATTGCGGACCCGCCGCGGGCAAGCACCTGCGCTCCGGCCTGCGAGGCGAGCGTCTGCGAAGTGGCTGCGATTCCGCGGTCGGAGAGCACCATGGAGCGCGCCTGGGAACGATCTTGAGCGTGCGCGAGGGTGGCGAGGAGAAGGACGGCGAAGAGCTTCATGCTTTAGAATTATTCCACGATGAGAGACCGGTGCGTGGTGGTGGTGGCGGTGGCGGTGCTGTTGTGGAGCGGGTGCTCGCGGCAGGGGCCGGTGGACGCCGATCTCGCGCGCGAGATTGCGGGGATTCAGGCGATCGACAATCATGCGCACCCGGTGCTGGCGGCGGAGGGGGATCGCGAATTCGACGCGCTGCCGGTGGACAACATGGAACCGCAGTCCGATCCGGTAGCGATGCGGCCCGGCGCCTTCAAGACGCCGTTCGCCGCCGATTCGAAAGCGACGGCGAAGCAGCAGCACGGGGATCGTTATCCGGCGTGGGTACTCGATCAGATGGGCGTCGACGTGATGCTTGCGAATCGGGTGGGGATGGGCGCGTCGATTCAGCCGCCGCGCTTTCGGTGGGTGCCGTACGCGGACGCGCTGCTCTTTCCGCTGGACAACGCAGTGCTCGCAGCGAAGAACTCCGACCGCAAGGCGTTCTTCGCGCTCGAAGACAAATTGCGGGCGCGGTATCTCGCTGAATCGGGCGTCGCTGTGATGCCGGCGACGCTCGCCGAGTACATCGCGAGCGTCGTCACGCCAACGCTCGAACGCCACAAAGAAGGCGGCGCTGTCGCGGAGAAGTTCGAAGCGGCGTACCTGCGCACGCTCGCGTTCGACGCAGTGGATGCGGTTCAGGCCGACCGCGTGTACCGTGCGAAAACTCCGCCGGCGGCCGATTACAAGCTGCTGCAGGACTACCTGTTCCGCACGATCGCGAGCGAGTGCGGACGTCTCGGGATGGCGGTCCATCTGCACACGATGGCCGGCGCCGGCAGCTACTTCGACGTCGCGGGAGCGAATCCGCTGAATCTCGAACCGCTGCTCGACGACCCCACGCTGCGCAAGACGAACTTCGTGATGGTGCACGGCGGCTGGCCGTTCACGCGCGAGATCAACGCGCTCTTGCAGAAGCCGAACGCGTATCTGGATTTCTCCGCGCAATCCCTGCTTCTCTCGCCCGCGACGCTCGCCGGGATCATGCGCGAGTGGCTGGAGCACCAGCCGGAGAAGGTCATGTTCGGCACCGATGCGTATCCCTACTCCAACGAACTGGGTTGGGAGGAAAGCGGCTGGGTGGCCGCCGCGCACGGGCGTGAAGCGCTGGGCCGCGCGCTTACCGGGATGCTTCGCGACGGCGAAATCACGCAGCAGCGCGCGATCGAACTGGCGCGGATGGTATTGCGAGAGAATGCCCGGAAACTCTACAAGCTCTAGCGCTGGCTGGCGTCGCCCGACACGACGCGCATATTGAAATCCGTCGAGCGATTCTTGGGAATGCTCAGCGATTGCCATTGGTCGCCGCGGAAGTGCTTGGCGAGCATCACGATCTGCCCGATGTGATACGGGTAATGGGCGAGTTGCCGGTTGACGGCCTGGAGAACGGAGTGACGCTCGCCGCGGATCGTCACCGTGCGCACCATCTCGTGTTCCTGCAGTTGTCCCAGCGCGCGCCAGAGGCAGTCCCAGCCTTCTTCCCACGTCTTCATCAGCTCTTCGCGAGTCGCGGGCGGCTCGACGAACTCGCTGTCGCGGTTGCGGTCGGGTTTCTCGCCATCGGTGGTCAGGAAGTCCGTCCATCGCGAGCGCATATTGCCGGCAAGATGTTTGACGATGAGGGAGATCGAATTCATTTCTCCGTCCAGCGTGCGCGTCAGGTCTGCATCGGTGACCTGCGCGATGGCGTTCTCACCCATCTTCTTGTAATAGTGGAACAGCGTCAGCGCGTCCGCTAAATACGAAGTCGTAAACTCAAGTGCCATTAACTCATTATCGTTCAATGCAGCTTGCGCCCGGCTTGCACCAAAGGCCGAACGACAATCCCTGCGGATCGTGCATCACGGCCATCTCATCGCCTTCGGGAAGTTTCGTTGGCGGGATGAGCAGCTTCGCGCCGAGCCCGGTAGCGCGCGCGACAGCCGCGGCGACGTCCGGCACGAGCATGAAGAGCTGAACGAAGTTGGGCGCCTGCGGAGGCGCGGGCCAGATGCCGCCTTGTATGCCGTCCGTGGATCCAGTGTTGATCTGGCGATAGCCCATCGGGTTGTCGGCGTCCACCTTCCAGCCGAATAGGGCGCTGTAGAATCGCGCGGTTTCATCGGGCGCTTTGGAGATCATCTGGAACTGCATCACGGCGTTTCCCATTTGGCTGGTCCTCGAGTGTTTCCTAGTTGGACATGGTCTTCGGCGGCCTTTTCGCGCACGCGCGAGAGGGCGAGCCGACGGAATTCGCGTTCGGTGAGGCGCGCGATCCCGGTGCAATCTTTCCACTGGCCATCGATCAGGCCAAAGCGGAGCAGACGGGTCAGGGCGAGATTGATTTCGTCGACGCCGACGCGCGCCTGCTCGGCGAGCCAGCGGCAATCGGCGCGAAACTCCGGTTCGCGGGAGAGACGCACGATCTGCCAGTGCGCCGGGCCGGTGAGCAGCGCCATGGCTTCTGCGGTCCAGTGACGAAGCTGCGCGTGGCGTTCGGCCGTGGCGGAATCGGGGACGTGCTCGGCGGCCAGGTGTACGGCGAGCTCTTCGGCGACGATGCCGAGCTTCCTGCCCCACGCGCGAATCTGGGTCACGGTCGCACGGCGCGTGCCCTTCAGAACTTGCGAGACGGTCGAGTGGTCGGCCTCCAGGAATGCCGCGAACGCCCGCAGCGAGTAGCGCGGATTGGTCTGCTGCCGCACCGCGAATTCCGACGTTAATCGCTGCTGGAACACTTCACAATCCTACGCGGGCCGCACCGTTGTGACAAGACGTATGGGACGCAGAGTGGGGCAAACTGATGCCCCGACTTTGTGGGGCAGGTGGCAGCCTGCAGGACGCCATCCCGCGCCACATCGCTTCCCACCAGGGGCACGGTACAATAGACAATTCCACAACATGCTTGACGAATCCATACAGGAACTGGCGTCCGGTTACCTGGCGCGCATCGCATCCGTGCAGACGCCGGCGGAACTGGAGACGATCCGGATCGAGGCCGCCGGCCGCAAGGGCGCGCTCGCGGAGATCAGCAAAGGGATGGGCAAACTGGACCCCGAAGAGCGCAAGCGAATCGGCCAGGTGCTCAATGCCGCCAAGACGCAGATCCAGACGGCGCTCGACGGGCGCAAGGGCGAGTTCGACGAGAAAGCGCTGCGCGAGCGATTGGACGCCGAATGGGTCGACCTTACACTGCCTGCTCCCGGACCTCGGCGCGGGCACCTGCATCCGATCACGCGCATTCAGCGCGAACTGGAAGAGCTTTTCATCTCGCTTGGCTTCACGGTGCTCGATGGACCGGAAGTGGAAACCGAATATCACAACTTCGACGCGCTGAACATTCCGCCCGATCATCCGGCGCGCGACATGCAGGACACGTTCTGGCTGGATGGCGGCAAGCTGCTGCTGCGAACGCATACGTCGCCCGTGCAGGTGCGCGGGATGGAGCGTCTCGGACCGCCTTTGCGCATGATTGCGCCGGGACGCGTGTTCCGCAACGAGAGCGTCGACGCCAGTCACGAGCACACGTTCTATCAGCTCGAAGGCATGATGATCGATCGCGACGTAAGCGTCGCGCACCTGCTGTACTTCATGAAGACGCTGCTCACCGCGATTTTCAAACGCGAAGTCACGGTGCGGCTGCGGCCCGGCTATTTTCCGTTCGTCGAGCCGGGCTTCGAGCTCGATATTCAGTGCCTGATCTGCGGTGGTCCGGGCTGCCCGGTCTGCAAACAGAGCGGCTGGGTCGAGCTGTTGCCCTGCGGCCTTGTGAATCCCAACGTGCTGCGCATGAGCGGCATCGACCCCGAGGAATGGAACGGGTTCGCGTTCGGGCTCGGACTCACGCGGCTGGTAATGATGCGGTACGCGATTGACGATATCCGCCAACTGCAAGGCGGAGACCTGCGCTTTCTGGAGCAGTTTTAGAAAAGTGGAGCAGTTTTAACCGTGAAGTTCTCTTACAACTGGATACGTGAATTCGTTCCCGGCCTGACCCAGGCGGCCGCTCCGCTGGAGCGGCTGATCACCATGAAGACCGCGGAGTGCGAGGGCATCGAGGAAGAAGGCGCGCTGCTCGCGATCGCGCGCGTCGCCAGGGTCGAAGCGGTCGAGCCGATTGCGGACAGCCACAACGTGAAGGCTCTGATTGACGCCGGAGCGCTTGGTCGCAAGACGGTGGTCTGCGGCGCGAAGAACTGCCGCCCGGGGATTCTGACGGCGTACGCACCGATCGGCAAGAAGATTGTCAGCGGCGTCGAGAGTGACGGCATCCTGGCGAGCGGCGCGGAGCTTGGCGTCAACAAAGATCACGAAGGCATCGTCGAACTCGCGGACGTCGAGGTGGGCGAACCGCTGCCGCGCTGCGAGCCGGATGCCGCGATCGAGATCGACAACAAGAGCATCACGCACCGGCCGGACCTGTGGGGCCATCACGGAATGGCGCGTGAAGTGGCGGCGATTCTCGGCCTGCCGCTGACCGATCCGGCAAAGCTCGAGCTGCTACCCAAGGGCGAGGCGGCGATCAAGGTGCAGATCGAAGACCTGTCGCTGTGCCCGCGATACAGCGCGCTGGTGTTTGAGAACGTGACGGTGCAGTCTTCGCCGTTGTGGCTGCAATACCGGCTGACCTCGATCGGTCTGAACCCGATCAATAATATCGTCGACATGACGAATTTCGTGATGGCGGAACTGGCGCAGCCGATGCACGCGTTCGATGCCGATTTGCTGCACGGCGACACGATCTTCGTTCGTCCGGCGAAAGCCGGTGAGCAATTCACCGCGCTTAACGACGAAGAGTACACGCTCGAGGCGAACAATCTGGTGATCGCCGATGCGTCGGGCGCGATCGCGCTTGCGGGCGTCATCGGCGGCAAGGGCAGCGCGATTTCGGAGAAGACGACGCGCGTGGTGCTGGAGAGCGCGAATTTCCAGGCGTCGTCGGTGCGCAAGACCTCGGCTGGGATCAAGCTGCGGACCGATGCGAGCATGCGCTTCGAGAAGGCGCAGGATCCGGCGAACACGGTCCGGGGGTTGGCGCGCGCGATCGAACTGCTCCGGGAAGTTTCGCCGGGGATCCGGCTGGTGGGCGGAGTGGCGGATGTGCGCAAGGAAGCGGTCCCGCCGCCTCCGATCGAGCTGCCGCTCGCGTGGCTGCAGCGCAAGCTGGGACGCGCGATCGAGGCGGGCGAAGTGCGGCGGATTCTGGAGAGCCTGGCGTTCGGCGTGAGCGAGCCGCAGCCCGGCGTGTTCTCCGTGACGGTGCCGAGCTGGCGCGCGACCAAGGACGTTTCGATCAAGGACGATCTGGTGGAAGAGGTCGGGCGCATGATCGGGTACGACTCGATCGCGCCCGTGGCTCCGCTGGTGCCGGCATCGGTGCCGCCGGCGAATCCGTCTCGCCGATTCCAGCATGACGTGCGGAATCTGTTCGTCGATAACGGCTTCACCGAAGTCTACAACTACAGCTTTCTGAGCGAGGAATCGGTGCGCGCGTTCGGGTTCGACCCGGCGGAGCACATTCGCGTGACGAATCCGATCGCGAGCGATCAGGAGTTGATGCGTGCGTCGTTGCTGCCCGGCGTATGGCGCAACGTGACGGAGAATGCGAAGCATCGCGAGAGCTTCCGCCTGTTCGAGATCGGCCTCGAGATTCATCGACTGCCGGAGGGATTGCCGAACGAAGTTCCGCACCTGGTGGCGGCCTATTACGATCGCTCGGGAGATGGACAGGCAGGGCTGTTCGAGTTGAAACGCATGGCGGAGTGCCTGCTGCCCGAGGCGCAGACCGTCCCGGCGGCGGCGCGCGAGTTCGAGCACACCGCACGCGCCGGGGAGATCCGGGTGGGAGGGCAAGTGGTTGGGCGGTTATTCGAACTGCATCCCAGGCTGGTGGAAACAGGGCGCGCGGCGATTCTGGATCTCGACTTGCGACTTGTGGAAGCGTTGAGCGTCGGAGAGACGAAGTACACGCCCATCCGGCGGTATCCTTCTAGTGCGTTCGATCTTTCGGTGCTCGCCGGATTGCGCGAGCAGGCCGGAAAATTGGAGGCGGCGATCGCGGGATTCGGCGGTCCGCTGTTGGAGAAGGTTGAGTTCGTGCGGCAGTACGCGGGTCCTCCGCTGGCCGACGGCGTGAAAAGCGTGTCGTACAGGGTGACCGTGGGGTCGAGCGAGCGGACCCTCTCGTCGGATGAGATTGCGGCGATACGGAACGCGATCATCGAGGGTATGCGCGGTCTGGGGTACGAACTGCGGGTGTGAGTATCGGAGCGTGAGCACCACTCGGACCAAGGCCGGCGGTTGGGTTCCGCGCCAGCGCGGAGTATGCCGGTGGTGCAGCGGCGAAGTTCCGCCGAAGCGGTTCACCTTTTGCAGCGCGGCGTGTGTCCACGAATGGAAGCTTCGCACCGACCCCGGCTACCTTCGCGAAAAGGTCTTCGAGCGCGATCACGGTGTTTGCGCGCTGTGCGGAGTGGACACGGTCCAGTTGCGAAAGCACAAGCGGAAGCTGGACTACAAGGCGCGGCGGCAGTTCGAAGAAGAGTGGGGCACGCGAAAGCATCTGTGGGATGCGGACCACATCCTGCCGGTTGCGAAGGGCGGCGGGGAATGCGACCTCTCCAACATGCGCACGTTGTGCGTACTGTGCCATCGCAAGCGGCACAGGCCGCACGCATCTCGAGCAGTCAAACGCATCGATGCCGACAAGGAGCTGGAGAAGGTCCTACGGCGCGATCGTGGCCTCTGCGCGGAGTGCGGCACGGACACGATTCAGCTATGGAAGGACAAGCGGAAGCTGGATTACAAGGCGCGGCAGCAGTTCGAAAAGGAGTGGGGAGCGGGAAAGCAACTGTGGGAGGTGGACCCTACAAGTATGAGGACGCTGTGTGTGCGATGCCATCGCCGGCAAACGAGGGCGTGACAGGGCCGGCGAAGCGCGCCGGCCCCAGGCACTCGACTATTTCGATGCGGCGAGGGCGGCGAGAACTTCCTCGCTGTGCTTGGCGGGGTTCACTCCGGTCCACACCTTGGTGACCTTGCCCGAGGGATCGATGAGGAACGTGTTGCGCGACGCCATTCCGCGCGCATTCAGTGAGCCGTATTGATCGACGACCTTTTTGTCGGTGTCGGCGAGCAGCTTGAAGGTCAGGCTTTCCTTCGCGCAGAATTCCTTGTGGCTATCGGTGGAATCGACGCTGACGCCGACGATCACGGCATTGGCCTTGTCGTACTTCGGAAGGTCCTGCTGGAAATTGTGGGCTTCGATCGTACAGCCCTGCGTCATGTCCTTCGGGTAGAAGTAGAGCACGACCCACTTCCCGTGAAATTGTTTGAGGCTGACCTGCGAGCCCTCCTGCGAGGCGAGAGAAAAGTCCGGCGCCGGTTGTCCGGCCTGCGGCATCTCGGCCGCGATCGCGAAAATGGCGGAGAGCACCACACCGGTGGCAATGTTACGAATCGACTTCATTGATTGGCGAACCTCCTGAGTTCTGATTCGAAGATATCACGCTGCCGGTGCAGACGGTCAAGGGATACTACCAAGATGGCGCTCAGTGCTGAATGGGAACCAGCAGGTCCGCGCGGGTGAGCAATCCGCGAAGCTCGGCGACCACGGCCTGATCGCCATCGGGCACCTGAGGCGGCACAACCACGTTGAACTGATAGAGACCGGGGGAGATGAGGCCCGCGAAAACAATCGCGCAATCGACGCCCGCGATGCGAATGCGCAAATCGTTCAGGTTGGCAAGCGGCGCCGGCGTGGTCACCAGCGCGCTCGATGAGATCGCGGGCTGTGTCGCTCCGAAGCCAGTGCCATAGAGGACGACGGTTTCGCCGGGCTTCGCGGGCGTGCCGAGGATGCCCTGCTGGATGAGCGTCGTCCCGGCGAGGTACGAGTTATCGGCGTGCGTTCCGGCGACGTAGGCCTTGGCTCCGCCGCGGAATTGGAAGAACGCGGGGGCGGCCGTCTGCTGTAGGACGAATGCGTTGTCGCTGGTGCCCGCGGGACTCTTCACCTGCACGGCGACCAGCCCGGTGGCGGTGTCGTCGGGCGCGAGCACGTTGATTTGCGTGGAGCTGACGAAGGCAACGGCAGCGGACTTCCCGTTGATCGTGACGCCCGCGCCATCGAGCGAAGTGGGGAGTTTGCCGCCGACGAAATCGGCAGTCGCCCAGGAGCGCGTCGTCGCCGAGAGGTTGGCGCCGAAGATGGAGATCCACGTACCGGGCGCTGTGGCCGCGGCCCCGGTATTCGCGGCGTTAACCACGCCGTTCGCGGAGATCGCAGGAACCGAGGGCGCGGGCTGCACAGTATACGTGACCGGCACAACTTGATTGGGAACGCCCGCCACGCGCAGTGTGATCGCGCCGTTGTAAGTGCCCGGAGTGAGCGTCTTGGGATCCACCGAACTCGAGAGCAGCGTCGGAGTCGCCGACGCGGATGGGGTCACCACCAGCCACTTGCCGCTGGGCGGCGCGTTAACATCCGCCTGGAAGACGACGTTATCGCCGGAGACGGTGACCTTGAGAGTCTGCGCAGCCGGGGCCGCCGCACCCGCGATCGACGAGAAGGAGAAGCTCGCGGGAGTCACCGAGAGCACGATCGAAGTATCGAGGATCACGCTCAGCGTGACAGCGATCGTCAGCGGATTACCGGTCGCGGGAGTGACCGTGACGGTCCCGGTGTACACTCCCGCGGCGAGCGCCGAGGGAGAAAGCGAGAGCGTCAACTGCGATGGCGTGACGCCGCCGGCTGGGGAGACTGAGAGCCAGTTCCCACCCGACGTGGTCGCGGCCTTCGCGGTGAACTGAGTCGCCACGCCGCCGGTCGATGTGAGGGAGACCGTTTCCACCGGCTGCCGAAGTTGCCCAAGACGGTAGATGCTGGTGATCTGCGCGCGGTCAACGATTAGTGTGCTGGTAGGCTGTCCATTACCGATGACGAGGGTCAGGGTCTTCACGGCGTCTTCGTTGCAGGGCTGGACAAACGGCGTGCGTCGATCGAGGCTGAAGAAGATGTGAACCGTGAATGTAAACGTGCCGCTAATCGTTGGAACTCCGGCCACCGTCCACTGTTTCTGGCCGGAGGGGGAAGTGATGTAGATGCCTGCGGGGAGCGCTCCGCCTTCGATCGTGTTGGTTGCGGTGCCGGTGCCCTGGCACGCACCCGCGGTAGTCACAAGCTGCTGCAGGTAAGGAACACCCACGGTCGCGAGAGGGAGCGAGTCAGTTACGATCTGGAACGGCGTCTGTGCGGAGACTGCGGCACACGCTGCGAGAAAGGCGAGGGCGAACCTCATGCTCCATGATAGGCCTACTTCATCACTTGTACGCCATCGACGACGACGAAGCCATCGGTATCGCGATTGGCGATGGTAATGGTCAGCGCTTTCGACACGCGATACGGCCCGAGCCATTCAGCATCCTTGCGCTGATTGATGCGGACTGTTGCCGCACCCTGATCGGACTCGACCGTCACCGGAGTATTGGTGGCGCGATTGGGATTGGGCGGGTAGACCAAGCGAACGCGGTATGCGCCAGGAGCGGGCACGGGGACCTTGAACGTTGCCGTCGACTTGCCATCGTGAGTGTTGCCGTCGTGCAGGTAGCCCGCGCCGAGGAAGCGCGCGGACGCGCTGCTGGGGGTCCACTGGCCGGACTTCGCCGCCTGCGCGTCATCCATCACGATACCTTCGAGCTTCAACGCGGCGGGCGCGGTGGCCGCCGGAGATTCGAGAATCTGGCCGGCATCGAGCAGTCGCTTG
>JAOAPT010000569.1 GCA_025463045.1 Candidatus Solibacter sp. | reverse complement strand
GATTTCAATGAGCTTCAGCAATATTCAGCAACTGTATAACGCTCTGACGCAGAACGGCTATCTCGATGTACAGGCGAAGACCCTGAATCTGCCTTCCAAGAACCAGCTCCAGTCTTCCGACTTGACGAACCTCTTGGCGAATACCGCGTTCTTTAATGCGGGGACGCTGGCCATGACCGGTGTGACGGCGCCCTCGCCCACCGGTTCCACAATCGTGATTAGCGGAGTGTTTCAGCAGTCGTTTCTCGGGCAGCCGAATCCCGGCGCGACAGCGATTTTTTATTTGGACAACAACGGCAACGCGCAACTCGATCACGTGGTGCAGTTCCCCGCGGCGTGGACGTTCTCCAGCAGTTTCTCCGGTCTCGCCAAGACGCAGATCGACGAGCTGGCGTTCTCCGCGCCCTCGTTTGTTGTGGCCTCTATCGCCAATTCACTGCCCACGAATGCTGCTCCGCTCGCCGCCGGTTTGAACTTCAGCGGTGCGCTGAACTTCGCCTCGGGCCCGGTGCAGCCCTTGGCGTGGCTGTGGAATTCGCCGAACCTCATTCTCACCGGCGGCGTCACGCTTCCCGGCAGCGACAACATCCCGGTGATGACGCTTGCGACCCCCTATCAAGCCACCGAGATTTCGATTGGCGAGGTTTCGCTCAATGCGGGTGTATCGGCGAGCTCACAGGATAACTCCGGCACCGCTGTCGTAAGCGTCTCGCTCACCGGTCAACTCAACCTCGGCACCAAGATATCGATCGCGATTTCGGCGACAATTCCCGAAGACAGCAGTCAGGAAATCCAGCTTCAGATCGGCAGCAGTACCCAGCCGCTGGCAAGCCTGAACGATCTGGCCGCGCTGGTCAGCGGGCAATCGCTCTCCGCCATCATCCCCTCGCAGATTCCTCTGGGCAACAATCTGGTGCTGCAGGATTTCATGGTCGGAGTCGTGCCGGCGAGCAAGACGATCACGCGGGTAGAGATGACGATCGGGCTGGTGGACCTCGACTGGACGCTGGTGCCGAACCTGGTCCAGTTTCAGGACATTCTGGTGACCTTCACGATCGCGTTCCCGGTGTCCAATCCGAAACTATTCGCGGCCGTGAACGCAACCTTCACCATTACCAGCAGCAGCCAGCAGTTGCTTGCGGCTGGCAATCAGCCGCTGCTGCTCGATGCGCCGCAAGCCGATCCGGCGGTGATTGCGATCGGCACGGTGATCCCGGGCCTGGTGTTCACCGGTGGTCTTGCGAGCGGCACGATCGACGTGATCGGCGCGGTGGCCCACTTCTTCGGAACCACTTCTCCATTCGACAAGACGCTGAATATCACGGAGCTCAATTTCAGCATCGACGTCGCCAACAAGACTTACTCGCTGAATGCCACGGTCGACACGAGCGACGTTCTGGATATCAACCTGGGTAATTCGCTGCCCATTCCTCCGCTACAAATTGAGAACATCAAGCTCGCGCTCAACCGCACGCCGACGGGATTCGGCGCCAACCTCGCTGCGACGCTTGAGTTTCTGAAGAACGAGTGGACGGTCAGTGCCGCGCGCTCGGCCGATGCGAACGCCGGCTGGACCTTCAGCGGGATGCTGAACCCGAACCAGGAACTCACCATTCCGGACGTAGTGAACAGCATTATTCCGGCATCGTGGGGCTTGACGTTACCTGACGATCTCCAGGGACCTAAAATCACTGCGTTCCAGGCAAGTTTTAGCACGGCGGCCAGCACGTTTTCCGTTTCGGGCACCGTCGCGTGGACCCTGACTATTGTCCAGGGAACGCTCGAGTTCGACGTGGTGGCCAGTATGGCCCTGCAATCGAATCGCGCCAAGAGCTCGGATCCCGCGACGTACTCCGGTAACCTCAGCGCCGATCTGAAGCTCAATAATATCGAGCTTCAGGTTCAATACGCGTTCGCGCCCAACAGCTCCAAATTCACCTTCATCTTTCAGGCCATCACCGCGGTCTACGATAACAACCAGACCAAGCCCAGCCTCACCATCAGCTTCGGCAACACGACCGTCGGCGCCATCCTGGAATTCCTGATTAAACTGGCCGACCCGGGTGCATCCTCAAAACTATCCAGCCCCTGGGATGCGCTCAATTCGATCAGCCTGAATGGTCTTCAGATTCAGATCTTCTTCAAGACGAAGTCGATCAGCATCAGCTATCCGATCAGTCTCGACCTGGGCTTCCTCACGATCAACAAGATCGGCTTCACCTATAGCCAGTTGTACGGCCAGGGAAATATCGATCTCATCCTGGACTGCAAATTCCTGGGGCAGGATTACAGCGGACCCAACGCGCTTAGTTGGAACCCCACGCAGAGCGCGCCTCCGGCCACGCCGGGCGCGGGTGCCGCGCTCTTCGATCTGCAATATCTCGGACTCGGCCAGCACGTTTCGCTGCGCAACGTTTCACAGCTCACCACGGTTACGCAGGTGATCAACGCGTTGAAGAACGCGGTCAAGCCGATCGGCGATCCGACCTCCAATCCGATCTCCCAACTTCCCGGTCTCGAGTTCAACAGCGGCAGCAATTGGCTGCTCGGCGCCCAGTTCAGCATCATGGGCACCTTCTCGATGAGCCTGGTGTTCAACGA
The DNA here is from genome assembly GCA_025463045.1 of Candidatus Solibacter sp. GTDB lineage: Bacteria > Acidobacteriota > Terriglobia > Bryobacterales > Bryobacteraceae > Solibacter. The sequence goes on along the minus strand of JAOAPT010000569.1, from coordinate 3,529 downwards.
TCCGGATGTTTATGGCCTCCTCATCGGCCTCTCGGGCGAGAAGGCCGGCATTCTCGCCGGACTCAGCTTCGAGATTCTGTATCGCAAGGTCACGGATAAGATCGGCGTCTATCACATCGATCTCAAGCTGCCGGATGCGATGCGCCAGCTTCAGTTCGGCCAAGTCTCGATCACGCTGCCGGTGATCACGGTCGACATTTATACCAATGGCGATTTCCGCTTCGATTTCGGTTTCCCGACGAGCCCTACCGACACGTCCCGCTGCTTCCAGCTGCAGATCTTCCCGTTCGTCGGAGTCGGCGGGTTCTACTTCGCGAAACTGAGCGGCGCCACTTCCAGCAAAGTGCCGAAGATCGATAACGGCAGCTTCAACCCCGTGATCGAAGCCGGCATCGCGCTCTTTGTCGGTGTGGGCAAGACGATCCAGCTCGGCATCCTCTCCGGCGGCGTCAGCGTCACCGTGAACGGAATCATTCAAGGTGTGTATGCCAGCTTCGAACCCACGGACAAGAACGTCAAGAGCGCTCCTTACTTCTGGCTTCAGGGCACGATCGCGATCGTCGGAAACGTGTATGCGACCGTGGATTTCGGCATCATTCAGGCGAACGTCAGCCTTACGGTGTACGCGTCGGTGACGCTCACGGTGCAGGTGTACGAGCCGATCCTCATCCAACTGCAGGCGGGTGTAACGGTCAGCGTCAGCATCAAGATTATCTTCATCCGGATCAGTTTCCACTTCAGCGCGACGATCAGCGCCAGCTTCACCATCGGCAGCGCGAGCACGCCGCCGTGGCACGTGGTGCAGGGATCGGGCGGCGGCGGTCAGTTGGCGAAGGCGAGCGCGCTACGCAACGCCCGTGTAGCCGCATTGCGGATGAGCGGCCCGCGTACGCGCCCACGCCTCGTGGCGCTGCCGCGCGCGATGAAAGTGGGTGCCGCGGCGGGCAGCCAGGATACCGTCACACTGATGTTCACGCCGCTGATCACCAAGGCGCAGGCCAGCGATCTTCCCGGACTTACGGGCTCGACCGATATAGTGGCGATTTCGGCGATGCTGTTCGTGGATACCGCGATCGATCCTGGCGCCAACTCCCCCGCGGAGGCCAAACTACTTGCGGGCGCAGGCGCGAACTCGGGCTTCAATAAGCTGCTCAAGCGCCTGCTCCAGTGGAGCATCAACACCATCGGCGGGCAGGATACGGTCGTCACGCTCAATGAATTGGAAGAGCTCTACAAAACCCTCGGCAAGGACTCCACGTTCGAGGACTACTTTACCTACAAGAGCATCGGCACATTCCTCTCCGACAACATCATCTTCCAGATCGATCAGCGTCCTACCACGACCACGGTAGGCGCCGCCTTTTTCCCGATGATTCCGGAGTTGACGCTCGTCACTCCCAACTACAAAGCGGACTTCAGCGGAGCGCCGCTGGTGGACGACAAATACGAGCAGTTCATCGAGCAGTACTTCGCCGATCTGGCGGTTCAGTTCGCCAACAGCGTCGAACGGAATCCCGACGACAGCCAGCCCCAGGCGCCCGCATCGGCCGGCGCCGACCCCGTTCAGGAAAGTCTGCCCAGGTGGCTCTTCCGGCGTTACTTCCTGATGCTCTCCCGTGGTGTGGTGCAGGCCGCGATCGACTTCCTGAACAGCTACGCGTATACCGTGGCTGCGCCGGACAGCGAATCGCTGGATTCGATCGCGACGCAGTTCGACGCGGTGACGCTCGATTACACAAGCGTTCAGGGAGACACGCTCGCGATCGTCGCGCAGAAGTTCTCGGTGACGCAGCCGGCGCTGATGGCAGCGAACCCGGGCATCAACTGGACCCCGCTCGCCCAAGGCACTGCGCTTTCGATTCCCATCCAGGTGATGGTTCTCTATGTCACCGTCGGCGGAGACACGCTGGACTCGATTGCCGCGCACTTCGGGGTCACCGATTCCGATGTCACGATGGCCAATCCGAACGTCGACTTCGACAAGCTCACGCCGGGCACGGAGCTGCAAATTCCGGTGAAGGTGACCGCGCAATCGATCGTCGCGGCGAACCATTCGACCACCGGTCTGCTACGGGTCTGGCAGACCGCGACGGCCGCCGCGCGCTCCCTGGCCGCCGGCGCGGAGCAGCCGGTGCTCAGCGGAATTCAATATCAAGTGGTGTCAGGCGACGCCATCGGCGGAACAGGACAGACCAGCATCGCGCAGCGTTTCGGCATCACGGCCCCGCAACTGGCGGCCAACAATCTGAACGTCGGGGGAGTCTTCAGTCCGGGGGCGTCGCTCTCGCTCGGCAACATCGTATACACCACGCGCACCAACGACACGCTGCAATCCATCTCCACCTATTTCGATCTTCCCGTCACGAGCATCCTGGCCGATAATCCCAACCCCAATATCGTCCTCCAGTCCGCGCAAAAGCTGCTGATTCAGAACAGCAAGGATGAGACGACCTCGTATACCGTTGCGGCGGGTGATACCGTGGAAAGCCTCGTCGCCAGCCAGGACACCACGATCCCGAGCCTTCTGCTGTTGAATGCCGCGATCCTGGTGCAATGGGACCAGGCCGTCAACCTGACGGGCGTCACCCACACTGCCGCCGGCACGTTCACCGTGCCTTACGTCGTGACCCCCGGCGACACGTTAGCCGGCATTCTGACGCGTTACTTCGGCGCGGACACGCCGGCGGGCGAGAATCTGCTGCAACAGTGCAATCCCGATATCACGGACTGGAAGAACATCCCCAACCCGGCCACGATTACCTTCCCCATTCCGGACACGATCTTCAGCATCACGCAATACTACGCGGTCAATGTCGCCACGTTCCTGACCCTCAACGCGGCGAACACCAATATCCTTGCGCCGCGCGCGGTGTTGACGATTCCGGACATTTCGCCCGCCGTTGCCTCGACCGATAGCTTCGACTCCCTTTCGCAGCGCTACGATCTCACGCTCGAAGAGTTGGCTACCGACCTTGCGGCAACTGCCGGCCTGTTCCGCGATTCTATCCCCGAGGTGGGCCCGGCACAGATCACCATCCCGTACGTGCCCGCGATGAAGATCGACCAGTTGGTGAGCGAACTAGGCGCTTCCGACAAGATCAATCAGTCTGCCGCCATGACATCGCGCTTCATGCTGCACGGATTGCGTATTCCGGAGCCCCAGACCACAGAGGTTCACGCACGCTTCATGGCTGGCGAACACACGCTTGCCGAAAGCGCACAACTCCAGACCTTCCCCGTGTTCGCGCTGATGGGGCAGGAATTCCCCGCGCCGGTTAGTAACTCCGCGGGGTATACCTTCACGGTGAACAATCCGGGCGGCGCCTCCTGGGCGACTCTGCCGGACGGCAAGGGTGGCTTCAGCCCGAGCGGGACACTGGCGTTCCCGCTTTCCGGGTACGAGCAAACGCAGATCTCGGATTTCCAGGCCACCGAATTCCAGCCGCAGAACATGACCGTGCAGCGCCTTCCCCTCTCGGCGTACGTGGCCGATCAGGTGGCGCTTCAGAAGGAGATCGTCTGGCAGGCG
>JAOAPT010000549.1 GCA_025463045.1 Candidatus Solibacter sp. | reverse complement strand
AGCCTGCCATCGGGCGCAAGATCATGGCGGAGCACGTGACAGCGCAGGGCTTCGTCCCGCTGCAGAGCGAAGTCGTCGGCGTCGTCGAGCACATGCGCAATCACTCGTTCGCCAAACAATTGCGCGGCGAGATTTACGTTCCGTTCGAGCAGAGCCCGCGCTCGCCGCTGAGCTACGTGCTGCGCGCCAGTGTCCCACCGCTCTCGCTCGCGCCAGCGATCCGCCAAATGCTGCGCCGCCGCGACCCAACGCTCGCGATTGCCAAGTTGCAGCCGATGACGACGTACGTCGAGCGTGAGATTTCGCCGGTCAGTTTCACCGCCGTGCTGGCCGGCATCTTCGGCGCGCTCGCGCTGCTGCTTGCCGCCCTCGGGATCTACGGCGTGCTCCATTATCAGGTGTCGCGCCGCATGCATGAAATGGGCATCCGAATGGCGCTCGGCGCGAGCGGCCGCGATGTCCTGCGGCTCGTCATGCGCGAGGGGCTCGTGCTCACCTTCGTGGGCCTGGCGTTGGGGATCGCGGGCGCGCTGCTCGCCGGGCGCTGGCTCGGCGCGCTGGTCTACGGCGTCTCGACGCGCGATCCGCTCACGTACGCGATCGCCGCTGTGCTGTTGCCCGCCGCCGCCCTGATGGGCTGCTGGCGTCCCGCGCGCCGCGCCGCCCGCGCCAACCCGGTCGACGCGATCCGCGCCGAATGACTTTCAGGAGTAACGACAGGAGTAAACGACAGAGTAAACGACAGGAGTAACGACATGACTCGAATCTACGCAGCCTTTTTGCTCACCGCTGCGGTGTGCGCCGCAGCCGATGACGATCGTGCCGCCGACCGCGCCGCCATCCGCGCCGATATCGACGGCATCTATCGCGCGTTCATCGACAAGGATCGCGCCAAGGTCCGCGCTACCCACGACGAGAACTGGCACGGCTTTCTCGAGGGATCCCGACAAATGATCCGCGGCATTGCGCAGTACATGAATTACGTGGGCGCTCTCACCGGCCCGTACGGCATGTCCGCGTACAAGATTCGCGATTTCGACATCCTCTTCGAGGGCGACGCCGCGTTCGTCACTTTCGTCACCGATATCGAAATCAAGACGCCGACTGGAGTGAACCGCGCCGTGCAGCGCCTCGCCGATTTCTATATTAAGAAGAACGGCAAGTGGACGCAGGCCGGCTCCAACACGTCCATCTCTCCCGAAACCATCGACGAACGGATGCAGCAGCCGCAGCCCCTTTCGGATTCAACGCGCAAATCGCTGCTCGATGCGCGCGAGGCGGTCTGGCGCGCCTTCTTCGCGAACGATCGCGCCGCGCTCGACAAACTTCTGCCCGAGGATCTCGTCACTATCGAGGCAGGCGGCAATCGCTTCGGCAATCGCGCAGCCGTCCTCGCCGGGGCGGAACAATTCGCAAAGGGCGGAGCCAGACTTGGCCGTCTGGAGTTTCCACAGACGGAGATCCAGGTCTATGGCAACACCGCCATCGTCTACTCCACGTACCTCTACGAAACCGAGAAGGATGGGCAAAAGCAGCAAGCCTCCGGGCGCGTCACCGAGACCTTCGTTCTTCGCAACGGCCAGTGGGTGAACCCGGGATGGCACATGGATAGCCAGAAGTTATAATCTCTGTTTGCTACCCAAAACTGCTTTTCTCTTTCCGGGCCAGGGCTCGCAGGCTCCAGGCATGGGCAAGGCTCTTGCCGACACGCATCCCGTCGCGCGGCGCGTCTTTGAAGAGGCCGACGAGGCGCTCGGCTTCGCGATTTCCCGCCTCTGTTTCGAAGGTCCCGAAGATCAGTTGAAGCTGACGGAGAACACTCAGCCCGCGCTGCTCACCGTCTCCGTCGCCGCGTTCGAGGTCCTTCGCGAGGCCGGACTCGCGCCCGATTACGTCGCCGGTCACAGCCTCGGCGAATACTCCGCGCTCGTCGCCGCCGGGAGCCTGCGCTTTGCGGACGCGGTTCGCCTGGTGCGCAAGCGCGGCCAGTACATGCAGGAAGCCGTTCCGCAGGGCGTCGGCGCGATGGCCGCGATTCTGAAACTGCCCGAGGGGAAACTCGACTCGGTGATCGCTGAAGCCGCGCAGGGCGAAGTCCTCAGCGCCGCAAATCTGAACTCGCCCGATCAGATCGTGATCGCCGGACATACCGGCGCCGTCAATCGGGCCGCGGAACTTGCGAAGGCCGCCGGCGCCAAGCGCGCGATTCTGCTGCCCGTCAGCGCGCCCTTCCATTGCGCACTGATGCAGCCTGCGCAGGAGCGTCTGCGAGCCGATCTTGACGCCGCGGAATTTCGCGACCTGGTTTGCCCGCTGGTGAATAACTGGCAGGCGCGCGAAATCCACACGGGGGCGGAAGCTCGCGAAGGCCTTTACCAACAAGTGCCCAATCCGGTCCGCTGGGTGGAGACGATCCGCTATCTGGCGGGGCAGGGAATTGTCCGTTTCATTGAAGCAGGCGCGGGCAGCGTCCTTACAGGGCTGCTGCGTAATATCGACGCGACCTTACAGGGAGTTAAATTCGGCGAGCCCGCCGACCTGGAGAAGGTACTGTCACCCCAAGTCTAATCCATAAGCCGCGTAACATTCCGCGGTTCGGTGGTAAGCTCTCATAGGTAGGCACGGCTTTGACCTCCGAGGGCAAAATTCGCTGTCCCAGCTGCGATGGAACGGATATTCGACATTCCCTGCGGCGGGGCATTCTGGACACGGTGATGACCGCCTTCCGCAGGGTGCCCCGCCGCTGCCGCGCCTGCGCGCGCCGATTCTACGTTCCCGGGTCCAGCGCCGGACCACACGAACCGGATGTCGAGCCGGAAGAGTTATCCGGCTAGTTACACACGCCGGACCTTGACTCCGGCTTCCCCGAAAAGAACCTCGACCATTCCGAAGTGCTCATTATAGTGTTCGCTGGTGTACTGCGCCATTCGCTCCGCCGAAATCACCACCTGGACGATACCCGCCTGCACCACGGCGCGCGCGCAATCCATGCAGGGCATGATGTCGACATAAATCGTGCAGCCTTCTGTGGCAGTGCCGGCGCGGGCCGCGTTGCAAATCGCGTTCCGCTCCGCGTGCTCGATCCATAGATATTTCGCGGGGCGCACCAGGCGTTCCGGCACGTCGTCGCGAATGCCGCGCGGAAACGAATTGTACCCGGTGGAGCGGATCTCGTGGTTCGGCCCAACGATCACGCAGCCGATTTGCGTGTTCGGATCCTTGCTCCGCGCCGCCACAATTTTACAAATATCCAGATTGTATTGGTCCCAGGAAGGGATCGTTCGCATACCCTACAGTTGCATTTCTTCTCCCTTTCAGGCAAGCTGGTAGGTTTTCCAATCTCTGAAACTCCATGCGGATACGAGTGTTGTATCACGACCACTGTTTTGACGGGGCAGCGTCAGCTGCTTACTTCAGCCGATTCATCGCGGGCGCGGTTCACCCGGATGCGAAATTCCAATATACGGGTATGGCTCACAAGGCATCCCAGATGTTCGACTCGGCGCTCTTCGATGGCGATGAAAACGCCATCGTCGATTTCAAATACAGCAGCGATCCCAGGCTGACCTGGTGGTTCGATCACCACCAGAGCGCGTTCTTGAACGCGGAGGATCAGGAGCATTTCCGCCGCGATACCAGCGGCCGCAAGCTCTATGACCCCAGCTATAAATCCTGCACGTCCTTCATCAGCCGCGTCGGCCTGGATCGCTTCGGCTTCCACGCGCCAGACCTCGATGATCTCGTCCATTGGTCTCTGATCATCGACGGCGCGCAGTATCCCGACGCGAAGACCGCCGTCGAACTCGGCGCCCCCGCGATGAAGCTCACGCTGGTTATCGAAGCGGCCAAGGGTAGCGACATCGTGCAGAAGATCATTGGCTGGATGCAGCACCGCCAGCTTTCGGAGATCATCGCCGAGCCCGAAATTCAGGCGCTCTACAAGCCGCTCTATCAGCGGCACCTGGAGTCGATGGACCTGATCCGCAATCGCGCCACCCAGGTGGACGGCGTGATCTTTTTCGACCTCGCCGGCTACGACGTCGAGGGTTATAACAAGTTCATTCCGTATTACCTGTTCCCCGATTCCACTTATACGGTCTCAGTGACGCCCTCCAGCTTCCGCACTAAGATTTCCGTTGGATCGAATCCGTGGACGCCAGTCGAGCCGAAGCACAATCTCGCGAGCATCTGCGAGCGCTACGGCGGCGGCGGCCATGCCCGCGTCGGCGCGATCAGTCTCGCCCCCGGCGAGTTAGTCCGCGCCCGCGAAGTAGCGGCGGAGATCGTCGCGGAGTTGAAAACGTAGCGCGGCGTTGCGCCCGCGAAACTTTATCAGGGCACGATTGTTTTTTCGACCCTTTCAACCGCGACTCCCTACAATCGCCCCTTCGAGCAACCGCACGCCCGCCGCGATCTCGCGCTCGCTCATCGCCCCGTACCCCAGCAGCAGTTCGCAGCGCCGCGGCGCGCACTCCGCGCCCTCGTTGACGCAAACGCCCACCCGTGCGCCCCTCCCGGCCCGTACCGCCAGTTCGATTTCTGGGGCGGCGAGTGGGATGTGCAGATCGTGGCCACCAGCCGTATCGAAAAGCTGCTCGATGCCTGCGTCGTTCAGGAAAACTGGATGCCGCCCAACATGCCCGGCGGAAAAGCTGGAACTACTACGATGCCGCGGCCGGCAAATG
>JAOAPT010000495.1 GCA_025463045.1 Candidatus Solibacter sp. | reverse complement strand
AACTCGGCAAGCCCGGCAAGAGTCTGCATCGCATGTTGAGCCCGCGCGGCAATCCTAGCACCTCGAATTTCTTCGCGATCCTTCAGGTGCTGCAGAAAAAAGCCGGCGTGAAATTGACCGTCAGGGCGGCGTAGTGCGCCATCGACCCCCGCTACCGCAGCATCGCGAAGCCGTACAGCGTATCGCCCGCCGCCACCACCAGATATTGCGTGCCGTCCAGTTCGTACGTGATCGGGCCGTTTGTCACCGAATTCCCCAAATTCGCGTGCCACAGCGGATTGCCGTTCGCCGGATCCAGCGCCACGAAATTCCCCGATCCATCGCCCGCGAACAGCAGTTTTCCCGCCGTCGAAAGCAGGCCCGAGCGCCCGCCGTCCTCCCACTTGTGACTCCACTTCACCTTGCCGGTCTTCGGGTCGATCGCCTGAATCATCGACTCGGCCCAGCCGCCGCGATCGTTGCCGCCCCAGCCCTCGGGCTTATCGCTCGGATCGTAAATGTAGTACACGCTGAACGCGCGCGACGCGCTCACGTAGAACAGCCCGGTATCGGGATTGTACGTAGGCGGCGGCCAGTTGGTGCCGCCGGCCTGATTCGGTGAAACCAGCGCGCCGTCCAACTGCGGATCCTTCGCGGGATTGGGAATCGGCGAGCCGTTCTTGTCCACGCCCTTCGACCAGTTGGTCTTCACGTACTCGGCGCTCACCACGTTCTTCCCCGTGGCCCGGTCGATCACGAAGAAATATCCATTGCGACTCGCCTGCGCCACCAGCTTGCGTTTCTTCCCGTCGATCTCCGCCTCGAACAGCACCGGGGTCTGCGTCGCATCCCAATCGTGCGTATCGTGCGGCGAGCTCTGGAAATACCACTGCATCTTGCCGGTGTCGGGATTCAGCGCCACCACGCTTGCCGTGAACAGATTCGCGCCGGGACGCGCCTTGCCCGCGATCACCGGCTGCGGATTGCCCGTCGGCACGTAGATCATGTTCAACTCGGGATCGTATGTCGGCGTCAGCCACGTCATGCCGCCGCCATGTTTCATCGCCTCTTCGCTCGGCCAGCTCTCCGACCCCGGATCGCCCATCTTCTGCGGCACGGTATACCAGCGCCACTGCAGCGCGCCCGTCTCGGGATCGTGCGATTCGATGTAGCCCGGACGATCGAGATCGTCGCCGCTGACGCCCGTGATAATGTGATTCTTCACCACCAGCGGCGCCATCGAGCCGAAGTAATACTGGTCGAGATCGGCGATCGGCGTGTGCCAGCGCTCCTTGCCGTCCTTCAAATTCAGCGACACGAGATTGCAGTCCGGCGTTTCGAAATACAGCCAGTTGCCGTAGACCGCGACGCCGCGATTCCCGATATGATCGCCGCCGTGCGACGTCCACTGGTAATGCCAGACCTCGCGGCCGGTGCGCGCGTCGATTGCCCACGCGTGGTCGGGCATCGTGAAGTACAGAATCCCGTTCACTTCCACCGGGGTCGCGGAGATGCGTCCGCCGCCGCCTCCATTGCCGCCCAGAGCGCCATTCGCGCGGTAGACCCATGCCAGGCTCAACGAGTTGATGTTCCCCTGGTTGATCTTGGAGAGCGTGCTGTAGCGGCGTCCGGAGTAATCGCCGTTGTAGGTCGGCCACGTGTCGGTGGGCGGCGCGCCGAGTTTCGCAGGATTCAATCCGCCTTGCGCGAGCAACTGGCCGGCGGCGAGTAAGAGCGTTCCAAGCGCCTTCATTTCAGGGTCTCCAGGTACGCGACGATATCGTGGATGTTCTGGTCCGTGTATTGGTCCAGTAGTTCGTGATGCGCCTGCGTCGGGTCGTTCTTCACCACCTTCAACGATGCGCTGCGTTTGAAAGAGCGATACTCGCCCGACGAATCGCGGAGCGCGACGTTGAAATCGTCCAGGTGCACCAGAGTGCCGGTGATCGCCGCGCCCGATGCCGGAGTCACCGTCACCGTGACCGGCTTCGGCGAGACGGTGCCGCGTCCGCCGCGCGTGCTCGGGAACAGAAAGCGCTGCTGCAGCGCGGGTGGGTCGAGCCGCGCCGCGATGTGCGCCAGATCGCCGGTCGCCGAATGGCAGGTGGCGCACTTGCCCGCGCCATTGAAATACGCCGCGCCGGCCTTGGGATCTCCAGTGAGCACGTTCTGAATTTGGAGCGCCGCACGCAAGGTGTTGTAGACCTCCTGGTGCAGCGTGTGCGAGAGGTCCTCGATCTGCGCCTCCGTCAACTTCGCCGCGGGAGTGGTCTGGGTCGGATGTCCCTTCTTCAGGAACGGTCCGATCGTGCTGCCGTAGCGGTCGTGCAGGAGCAGTTCGGAGCGAATCAGGTCCGCGCCCTTATCGCCGCCGCGTGCGTGCGTCCCGTGGCAGGTGATGCACTCGGCCGCGTAGACTTTGCGCCCGCGATCAGCCGCCGCGGTGTCCACGATGTGCTTATCAGCGGGACCGGGTGCGAACGCATTTCCTCGTCCCCGGCCGCCCGGTACCGGCGCCGCCGCTGTGCCGCGTCCACCCGGGTTCGTCGGACCGTATTGTGACGTCAGGTAGTCCAGAATGAGGGCGAACTCCCGGTCGCTCCCCTTCGCGCCGCGCGCGATCATGGAGTTGATGTTCTCCTGCCACTGCGCTCGTGTGCGACGCTGCGACGTGACGGTCTCTACCGCATGACAGTCGCTGCAGACTTTTAGAAAGGCTTCTCGCGCTCCGGCCGGCGGCTGCGCCACTCCGATTGCCGGAGCGAGCAGCAACGCGGCTACCCAGGTGCCCCTGTGCTTTCCCATTCGATCAGTGTACAGGTTCAGGCCGGCATCCGGAAACCGGAAATAATTTCGATCGATCGAGCGGGGCTTAGTCGGCGCCGGCAGCGGCACGTCGAATCGCGTAAGCCGGTTGAGCACTCTCGCCGCCCATTTTGCGGTTCTTGCTCCGAGTCACCAGGTGCATCAGGAAAATAGCCACCACTGTAAAGGAGAACATCCGGTACCACTCCGCAAACCCGACGACCCGGAATGTGCCGTATGGCGGGAGAATCCAGGCCGACACCAACAGCGCGATTCCCAGAAGATAGGCCGAGGGTTCCCAGCGAAAGAGGTAAGCCGTCAATACGATTCCGATCAGGAAGACGTCGTTGAACCGCGGAAGCGCATGGCCCGCGAAAATGATCAGGACGACCGGGATCGCAACCATGGCGTATGCGGTTGCGAACAGGAAGCCTGCGGCCACCGGCGAGCTGGACCCAAAACGATTGCGGACGGAGGCGAGAATCTCGTTCACGAAAAACAGTCCGCCGATCACCGCGCCGGCCGCCAATTGCCATAACATCGTGCCCGTGCCGGGATCAATGCGCCCAGCGGCAGTCGCCGGAAGTTCTAGCAGTACCAAAGCCAACAGTACCTGGTATTTGTGACGATAACGACCATTCGACATGAACACTTGTATCGGATCCCCCGATAGTTGCAGTACGTAGCCTAACTAGCCACTTCGTCGAAGTATAACATGTACAGTACTGCACCGAATTAGGACCGGATGTAAGGATTCGTAATCCGTTGGGGGAGGCCTCCTGGTACTACTGACGGGCTAGGGCGCTGTGCTTCCGGCCGAAGGGGAAGTAGATTCCGAAGCCGATCAAGAGCCAAACGAAGAAACGAACCCATGTCTCGAGCGGCAGTGCCATCATCAGCACCAGACAGAACAGGATCGAGATGATGGGGAGAAAGCCGCCACCGGGCACACGGAAGCCTCTGGGCCGGTCGGGTTGCGTTCGGCGAAGCACGATCACCCCCACCGAAACGATGATGAAGGCAAATAGCGTCCCGATGTTCGCCAAGTCGGCGAACGTCCCGATGTCCCAGATTCCAGCGGGGATACCGACCACGAGGCCGGCGATCCAGGTGCTGATATGGGGCGTCTTGTGGACCGGATGCACCTTGGAGAACATCTTCGGCAGGAGCCCGTCACGGGACATCGCAAACCAGATGCGCGCCTGCCCGTATTGGAAGACCAGCAGCGACGAAAGCATTCCGACCAAGGCGCCAATGCTGACCCATTGTCGGATGCCGTTGTAGCCCAATACCTTCAGCGCATTAGCCACCGGAGCGGCGTTATTCAGCGTGTCATAGCGCGCGATCCCGGTCAGAACCAGCGCTACAGAGATGTACAAAATCGCACAGATGACGAGCGTGAGGATGATTCCGAGCGGTAGATCTCGCTGCGGGCGTTTGCACTCCTCGGCCGCCGTCGATACCGAATCGAACCCAATGTACGTGAAGAAAACAATCGCCGCGCCGGTCAGAATTCCCGGAAAGCCATGCGGCGCGAACGGCTTCCAATTCGAGGTATCGACCGCCTTCGCCGCCCCGAACACGAAAATCAGGATGGCCGCGATCTTGATCGCCACCATCGCGTTGTTCGTGCTCGCGCTTTCCTTGACGCCCTTCACCAGAATCCACGTAAGGATCATCAGCACCAGGAGGGCGGAAATGTTGAACCACGCTCCCGTCAACTGCCCCTCTGCGATTGGTGGATTGGCGAACTTCGCGGGAATATGCCAGCCGAAGACGTTATCCAGCACGTCGTTCAAATAGGCGGAGAACCCCACGGCCACCGCCATATTGCTGACTGCGTACTCGAGAATCAGGTCCCAGCCGATGATCCACGCGACAATCTCGCCGAGCGTTGCGTACGCGTACGTGTAGGCGCTCCCCGCGATTGGGATCATCGAGGCGAGTTCCGCGTAGCACAAGGCCGCGAAACTGCACGCGATCGCCGTCAGCAGGAAGGAAAGTGTGATGGCTGGTCCGGCGCCCTGCCGCCCTGTCATCGAGAGCGCCTGGGTGCCGTGCATGATCAGATCCAGCACGGGGGCGTGCAGAATCGATTTGTAGTTCAGCGTCTCCCCGGCCGCCGCCGTGCCGGTGAGAATGAAAATACCGGAGCCGATCACCGCGCCGATACCGAACGCGGTGAGGCTCCACGGACCTAGGGTGCGCCGGAGTTTCTTCTCCGGATCTTCGGAGGCGGCGATGAGTGCATCGATACTCTTCGTCCGGAAAATGCTCACGGTTGGCGGCCCCTAAATGTGATGTCGGATTAACGCTTACGCTGACCCTGCGCCTGGTGCCGGATCTTCTTCTTTTCGGATCCGCGAGCCACGCCCGCGGCGCGTTTCGGTTTCGGAGCAGCCTTCTTGCGCGCGACGCGCTTCAGCTTCTTGCGTTCAACTTTGTCGGTAACAGTCTTCGTGTTCATCAGTTTCTTTTCAATCCCGCGTACTTTTCGACTAATTTCTTTAACCCGTAGCGAGGAAAGTTAACAGTGATCTTAGCATCATCGCCCTCCCCTTCGCGCCGTACTACCGTACCCGTGCCGTATTTCGGGTGTTCCACCGTCATCCCCGCGCGCGCGCCTTTACGCGCCGGAGGCGGTGGCGGAGCCTGTTTGGTGGGCAGCGGAGCGCTGCCGATCGGCCGCGGAAACTGCGGCGGAGTCCGCAGATCCGGCTTCGGCGGCGCCGGCGGCTGAGCGCTCTGCCCCGGGTTGGACTGGCCGGGTCTGAACGGCATACCGCGTTCGCCGAAGAACTGCGAAATGTTGTCCAGGGAGTTGTACGTCTTCCCCGTGTAGGTGTTGCGCTTGGCCGATTGCCGTACGTCGTGGCGCTCGGAATAGAGATCCACCTCGCCGGGTTCGTCGCGCGGCCCGAGGTTGAAGATCAGGTGCTCCGGCACTTCGCTCAGGAACCAGCTTGCCGTCGAGCGTTCCTGCTCGCCGCCGCCGAAGCGCCGCCGCATCTTCGCCCACGTCAGTACCAGCTTTTTCCGCGCGCGCGTCATTCCGACGTAGCAGAGGCGGCGCTCTTCTTCCAGCGCCTCCTCGGAATTCATCGACCGGCTGTGCGGGAACAGGCCAAGTTCCATCCCGCTCAGAAATACCAGCGGAAACTCCAGGCCCTTCGCATTGTGCAGCGTCATCAGGGTGACGGGCGATTGCTCGTCGAACGAATCGACATCGGCCACCAGGGCGGCGTTGTCGAGGAAATCGCCCAGCGTTTCCCCGCGCTCGTGCGCGTCGGCGGCGGCATTGATCAGTTCGTCCAGATTCTCCAGGCGCGTTTCCGATTCCGGAGTCTTCTCCTGCTGCAACATCCGCTTGTAGCCCGTACGGTCCAGAATGTGCCGGATCAGGTCGGGCAGGGGCGACGTGCTCGCCACCAGCGAGAGCTCCTGGATCAGATTGCGGAACATCACCAGCGAAGATTGCGAGCGCGTCGAAAGCTGCTGGTCGTCGATGATCCGCTCGATCGATTCCCAGAGATTCAGCCCGTGCTCCCGGCCGTAGCGCTCGATCTGTTCCACCGTGGTGCGGCCGATGCCGCGCGCCGGAGTGTTGATCACGCGCATCAGGCTCACGGAATCCACATTCGACGACGCCAGCTTCAGGTACGCCACCGTGTCTTTAATTTCCGCCCGCTGGTAGAAGCTGAAGCCGCCGACCACGTTGTACTTGCGGCCATAACGCCGCAGCGCTTCTTCGATCTGCCGCGATTGCGAATTCGTCCGGTACAGGATCGCCACGTGATCGCCGGGGTTGGAGGCCAGGTACTTCTCCGTGGTATCGGCGATGAACAGCGCCTCGTTTTCCGAATCGTAGCCGGCGTAGAGACCGAGCATTTCACCGGCGTCGGCTTCGGTCCACAGCTTCTTGCCCTTGCGCGCCTTGTTGTTCTCCACCACGGCGCCGGCCGCCGCCAGAATATTCTGCGTGGACCGGTAGTTCTGCTCCAGGCGGATGGTCTTGGCGTTCGGGTAATCCTTCTCGAAATCGAGAATGTTCTTGATGTCGGCGCCGCGCCACCCGTAGATCGACTGATCGGGGTCCCCCACCACGCACATGTTCCGGTGCCGCAATGCCAGCGCGTGGGCGATCACGTACTGGGCGTGATTGGTGTCCTGGTACTCGTCGATCAGGAGGTATTGAAAGCGGTCCTGAAGCTCGCGCAGGACATCAGGGTGCGCGCGGAACGCGTGGGCGGTGCGCAACAGCAGGTCGTCGAAATCCAGTGCGTTGTTCTGGGCCAGCAGCTCCTGGTATTTCTTGTAAACCCGCGCGACGGTCTTGTTGTAGAAGTCGCGCGCGTTTTGCGCGAACGCGTCGGCGGTGACGAGCTGGTTTTTGGCGTTGCTGATCGTGCCGTGGAGCGTGCCGGGCGTGAAGTTCGTGCTGGAGATGTCGAGCGACTTGATCGCCTCCTTCACGAGCTTCGTCTGGTCGGCGGAGTCGTAGATGCTGAAGTTGGCCGGCAGCCCCACCTGCGGGGCGTAATGCCGAAGGACCCGCAGGCACAGGGAATGGAACGTGCAGATGATCGGCCAGGGCTGATCGAGCCGGCCGAAGTCGCGGAGCGGCCTGTCGAGCAGCCCGGAGATCCGCTGCTTCATCTCTCCCGCCGC